>JBDRQG010000371.1:0-5831 GCA_043826475.1 bacterium | reverse complement strand
TGGAATACAGGTTTTATCACCCCATAGTTGCTCAATAGTTTTAAAGCCTTGAAAACCACTTTTTGCTATTTCATCAACATTGTTGAAGTTCATAATATAATCACAAGTTTTTTGTCTTCTAATCTCATCTTTTTTGGTTGTCACACCTTTGTTGTGCCCCTCTCAAATAAAACAGCCTTTGCCTCTTACCGCCCTGCTCTTCTTTTTTTCGATCTACCGAAAGAGACTGATTCTTCATTCTCTACAACCGTTACCGATTGGGATGTCGGTGTGGGGGATTGGTTGCCTTTCTCATCGCTTTTTGTCTCTGCTTTCAGAGCAGCTCCCCGGCGTACTCGGCTGCGGCCAAACTGCGGCTCCGGCGTATCTTCGGGTTTTTTATCAAACGGTGCATTAGATTTCTTTTCCGGTTCTTTATCAGATATTTCCGAAGTCTTATCCTCGGAATCCTCAAAATCATCCTCTACATAAACAGCATCGATAATATCATCTTCGAGTTTTTCCTCGGCATCAGATTCAAATTTTGGAGCTTCCACTACAGGGTGTTTTGGTTCCTGCTGATCGTTAATATCAGAATCAAACGATTTCTCTGTTTCTTCATCAATTTTATACTCTGTTGAAATTTCAGGGATCTTGATATTCTTTACTTTTTCAATAAGATTATTGGTTTCAAAAAATTTCTCTTTTTTATCGACCCGTTCATCTCCGGCATAAAAATCTATCTTCGGCGCAGTTGAATCTTTGGCGTCTGGTTCAGTCTTGGTATCAACTTTTGGTTCTGGCTTGTATTTGTTTTCTTTTCCCGGGCGGAATTTTTCCTGTTCTTTCATCGAGGCTAACTGGGCTGCTATCCTGGCTCTTTCTCTTTCGATCGTATCGTTGCTCAGGAGATGATCAGAATCAAGTTCTTTATTACCCGTCGCGGTATTTGAAGCCTGTTCAGATCTAAATTCAACAGGGAGGGTATTCCTATTTGGAGCCGGTGGAATAGGGGGTGGTTTTAACGCTGATGATTGTCTGCTGATGGGTTTGACCACTTCGGTCTTTTTCTCAACTTCAGGGATAACCTCTTTTTTTTGATTTACAACTTCTTTTTTGTTATTTAACGGATATGGTTTGCTTTTTGAGGGTTCTAATCTTTCTCTCTTTTTAGCTGCTGGTCTTTTTGTCTCATTTGTCTTATTATCAGACTGATATCGATCCTGCTTGAAGGGTTTATCCTTTTTGTAATCCGGCTTTTTATCGTAGGGACGTTCATACTTTTTGATCGGGGCTGTCGATTTGGTTTTGCTGACTGTTTTAAAATCAAAACCTTCCCCAATAACAGCGGCACCGACCGCATTTCCCCAAACATTGAGAACCGTCCGTCCTCTATCAAACAGCCAATCAACAGCAATCAGCAGTCCGAGAGCCGCATAGGCCTCGCTGGGTAGGTTCATCATATTAAACAGGATAGCCATCATAAAGATCGATGAGCCAGGGACACCTGCTGAACAGAATGATAATACTAATGAGAGTAAACCTATAAAAATAATATTTGGTATTGAAAGCGATACCCCAAACATCTGGCAGGCAAAAATCGTCATGATCGCCAGAAACATGGCGGTACCGTTTAAATTAACAAACGAACCCATCGGAATCACCAATGACCCGGCCCGGCTGTCGACACCACTTTTCTCCACTACACACGAGTAAGTAACTGGCATTGTCGCTACCGATGAAGATGTGCCAAAGGCGGTTATTAATGCCGAGGACATATTACCGGCATAAATATGCGGCGCTTTTCTTCCGTAAACTCTGAGAATAGCTGGCAAGATAATAAGACCATGCACTATAAGACCGGCAAGGAGGGTTAAGCTCAACATTGAGAAATTACCCGCAAGCTCGGTTAATGATTCCGGATATCCCGCTATAGCTGAACCGACCAAAAAGAAAAATCCTATAGGAGCAATAAATAAAATTCCATAAACAGCTTTAAGGCTTACTTCGGTGATTATAGTGAAAAAATCCAGAACAACCTTGGCTTTTCTTCCCATCGTGGCCAGAACAGTTCCAAAAATCAATGAAAGGACAATTATCCCAAGATACTGTCCCCCGGCTGTGGAGCTTAAGATATTCGATGGAATAAAGGCTTTAAATATATCGGAGAATTGAAATGATTTGGCATAGGACACCACATCGGGAGAATATCCCCCCGCATGAGTGGCTACAGATCCTGGATTTATAAGGGTAACTAAAATAATTCCCACCATAATTGCTATTGCTGATGTGCTTAAAAAATACAATACCGATATGACCGTAGTTCTTCCTATTTTACGAGTATCCCCCAGCGAAGCAATCCCGACTATTATTACTGAAATGATTAATGGGATTGTGATAATTTTCAACAGGTTCAAAAAAAGCTGGCCTATCACGCTAACCGATAACATAAACTCGGGGATAAAAAATCCTGCTATTCCGCCCAGAATGGCCCCGGCCAGCATCAACGGAATAAGAATTGATTGTTTTTGTAAAGACATAATAATTTTACTGTTCTCCTCTAACTAATCCAACTAAGACAGCATTAAATATTTTGATGACTGATTATAAATTATATTTGAAAACGGACCCTGTAGTGTCAATTTCTTTTTCTCTAAAGCAACAATTTCAGCATAATGCCATTTTAGAAATTCAAATAATCCGGTTCAAATTCAGTCAGTTATCCTGAGAGTAAATGCTTTGCATTTTTTTCTACTTTCAACCCAGGAAATGCTGTACAATAATTATTCTATACTTTCTCTATCTTTAACTAAAATAACAGTTTGAAGTTATCATGCAACTTCTTTTTCTTGAGCAGCATTATTCAAATAAAAAATCGCTGCGTTATAAGCAAATGAAACGCAGCGACATATAAAACTATTAAGAAACAAATATCTTTCAAATCATTTAATAAAAAGCACTTAGTGCCTTTTAGAAAATCAGCCAGAAATATTCTGAAAATCCCCGGTTACTACTTCCGGTGGTAAAACTTTCCTGATTGTTTAAAATCCCTACCTGTACTTTGACCGAGTCAAGAGCCGAAAGATCGAAATCATCTGTATAACCGGTATTTAATTTTCTGACCATTACCAGTGAATATGTATTGTTGGAATATGCTGAATAAGCCCCAATATCCCAGCGGCTGCCCCGTTGTGCTTCGGTTTTATCCGATGCGGACCCGTCAATGTACAAACCCTGAATCTTTTGGTCAACCTGCCAGCCTGTGGTTTGATACCAGTGTACCGAATCATCTACAGTTCTAAAAATCCAAGTATTTCTGCTGATGGCGTCAGTAAGTAAAAGGATCGGATCAGTAAATTCACAGGTATCCTGATGAACAAATTCTGGTTGTTGAAAACCACCGGTTTTATTGTCAAAGGCAACCTTCATTGTCGACGCGGTCCCATTGGCATCAACAGTTAAATCCGGACTATTCCAGCTCATCCCTTCAGCAAAATTTTCTGTACCGGTCGTTATAACTCTCCAGTTCCAAACATCCCAATCCTGATCGACGGTATTATAGAATAATGCAAACATCTGATCTTCATGATCAAATAATGATCTTTCAAACATCAAAGGATTTGCACTGGTAATATTCCAGTTATCAGGCCAGATATCATTAGTGGCATCAACCCATTGAAACCACATAAACAATGAATCATTTCTTATAGCTGCCTTGACTTTTACTTCATCGGTAACGGAGGCCGCCAGTGAAGGATTAATCTTGGCGGGGGGAATACCCTGAGTAACATCTACTGTAACCGAGTCGATAGTTCCCCAATCGGAATCCAGAGGATCAACAAGATCTAATCCGGTTGTATTTGTTGTTACCTCAATACGAGGGGGCACGACAACCGGTGTGGTTCCGCCTCCATCATCACCGCCACAGCCCCAAATCAATCCCATTGATAAAATCGCAAAAACAAAAATCAGCCGCTTCATAAGTAATTCTCCTGCATATTATAGTTTAAATTGTATTCTTATATAAGATAATAGATAGGCCATAATGATAAAAGAAAAATATTTAGACCAGCCTTTTAAGAATAATCATAGTAAAATCATCAAAAATATGTTCCGGCGAGGCAAAATCGTTTACCGCCCGGTGAATAATGGTTTGTATTTTATGAGCCGGTTCATTCCGGTTATCTTTTATACACTTAATCAGACGATCGATTCCAAATTGCTTCCCGTTTTTATCAAATACTTCTGTTACGCCATCAGTGTAAAAAGCAATAATTTCACCCGGGCTCAGAAAAATCGGGCGTTCCTCGTATTCAATGTCAGCACTCACACCCAAAACCGGTCCCCCTTCACGGAGAAATTCTACCTCTCCGTTTTTTCTTAGAAGTATTGGAAGGTCATGGCCGCAGTTGCAGAAAGTCAAAATATGGTTTTGGGAGTCAAGCACACTATAAACCGCAGTTACAAAATTACCAGGCTTGATCGATTCATAAAGGAGGCTGTTAACTTTTTTGGCAATAGTTCTGATAGAATAATTGTTTCTTATCTCAGCGATCAACGAAGCTCTGAACGAGGCCATAATCAATGAAGCCGGAACGCCTTTGCCGGAAACATCGCCGATAATAATACCGGTCTGACTGTTGACAATTTTTATGAAATCAAAATAGTCGCCCCCAACCTGTCCGGAGGGAATATTGATCCCGGAGATATCGTAGCCGGGGAGCTGAATATTTTCCTGCGGAAGAAACGTGCGCTGGATCTCTCTGGCCACATTAAGCTGTTCTTCGATTTTTTTCCCGCCAAGAATTTCTTCATGCAGCCGAGCGCGTTCGATACTGATTGCCGCCTGTAACGCAAAAGCCTGTACCAGCGAAAGGTCGCTGCGATCGAACCCGTATAGTTTATCAGATTCCAGATTCAAAACCCCGATTACTTTTTTGTCTTTGCTGTTTTCCCCCAGCGTCATCGGAACCACAATTTCGCTTTTGGTATCAACTCGAGCCGAAACATAACGGATGTCTTTTGAGACATCGGGAACAATAACCGGTTCGCCTGTTTTTACCACATTACCGATCAAACCCTGGCCTATTTTTAGAGCCAATTGAGATTCTTTATCAGCACCGTAGCCATTGGTAAAAATAGAATCTATTTCACCTTTTTCAGGATTGACCAAAAAGACTCCCCCGGCATCGAATTTTACCGCTTTACTCAGCAGGTTTAAAATATCCGATAAAACTTCATCTAATTTAAGGGTACTGGAAAGCTTAATCCCGATTTCGAAAAGGAGATTCTTGGCCAGGGCTTCACGTTTAGCTACTCGATATAAATGGGCGTTATCAATTGCCACCGCGATCTGGTTAGCCAGGCCTATCATAATATCCAGATCGTCGGAATCGAATTCCCCATTGATTTTGTTTATCGCCTCAATGACACCGATCATATGACCTTTACCGATCAATGGAATCGATATCAGGGAACTTATCTTAATCCCCCCATGGGTTTCGATTCCGGAATCAACTCTTGGATCATTTTCAACATCATTGACAATAACAGCTTCTTTGTATTTAGCCACCCAGCCGACCACCCCGCTCCCGATTTCCAGGCGGAATTTCTTGAAATCGGTCTCCCCCTCTTTAAGAAAACGGACTTTCATATTAGTCCGGGTGTGATCGATTCTGAAAACAAGGGCGGCTTCGGCATCGACTGCGGTCATTACTAACTGCAATATCCGCTTGTTCAGCTCTTCGTAATCGATCGTGTCGTTAAACGACCTCGCTGCTTGCAAAAAGAGCTTTTCGGTTTTGGTCTGATGGTTCTGTTTACTTACCATAGATAGAAGGTATGGATTTGTA
>JBDRQG010000370.1:0-4706 GCA_043826475.1 bacterium | reverse complement strand
GTGACAATCTGACCTGAAAAAGCAGTGCCAGCCAATAACAGGCAAACCAGCATAGAAACAGCCGTTAACAGTCCCTTTTTCACATAGACCTCCGCAAGAGTTTATATTTTATTTTGATTTTTTTCAACTTCATCAGCACAGACTTGCCGCCCGCAACGTTGTAAACTATGGAAAGTATCGTTTTTTTTACAGACTATAATAATATAATGAATTGTTGAATTATTTAAAAGGGAAAAATGATAAATATGCCTATTTATCTGCCATATTTTATATATTAATGATTATTAAAATGAAGGTAATTTTAGCTATTTTAAATAGCGATAATTTCTGTCTTGATAATTTACAAAATAAATTTTAAATTAAATATTAGAAGAATTAGTGTGGGAGGCTGTACTGTATTGCAATACAGCGGGTTAACGATGCGGGCGTGTTGTTTTGCCTGTATTCGGTTAACATAAATTCTGTTATCTTGACTTTCCTGAGAAGTAATCACATTATTGAGTTCATTTACAAATGGAGAATAAGATTTGCAGATAAATTCGAAATATATTTCCAGCTCTGCATTGTACTCATTTACAATCTGGCTGACACTTGTCATCTTTTTTCAATTTTGGCGTTTGATACTATTTATTGGCCTGGGTGAATTAACACATGAAATCCCAATTTCCATAATTTTAAAGTCATTTGTTGTCGGTTTCAGGTTTGATTCTGTTATCGCCAGTTATATGACCGTTCTGCTATATCTATTGTCTGTTTTACCTGGAATAGATGTAGTTAAAAACAATATAATGCGAAGAATAAATCTCACCCTTCTTTTTATCTCGACATCAATTATCTTTTTCATTCATCTAAGTGATATAGAGTTTTATAAATTTTATCACTCTCGCTTAAACGGCATGGCTTTACAATGGACAGAGGATCATGAATTTGTCATTTCCATGATCTGGGAGACATATCATGTCGTTTTTTACCTTTTATTATATCTGGCAATGCTAAGCCTTTTTATCTGGGTGGTTTTACGCTTGGTCAAATGGTTAAAAAGAAGCATTACTCCGTCTCCAATATGGGTGAATTTGATATATTTCCCAATTGTAATTTTACTCCTTGTTATTGGGGGAAGAGGGCGAATCGAAGAAAAAGCGCCATTAACCTGGGGTGGGGCCTATTTCTCAGAATACGATACGGCGAATCAATTAGCCCTAAATCCAACCTTCACATTTCTTAGAGACATCTTATATGATGCCGGAAGCAAAAAAGAGACTGAGGCACTAATGAAGCAAATTGCCATTCCGGAGGCTGATTCTTTATTAACAGAGCTTCTTGGGTTTAAAATAGGCAGTTCAAAGATCCATCGTGAAGTGAATTTTGATACAGATAATACAAATCTACCAAATGTCATTATAATCATCATGGAGTCATTTGGCGCAAGTCGAATCGGATGCCTGGATAACAAATTTCCATATGAGTTGTCACCAAATTTTGACAGTCTGGCTGAATATGGGACTTTGTTTACCAATTTTTATTCCTCGGGCAGCCATACTTACAGCGGAATATTCTGTACGTTATATGGCTATCCTCTCATATTCGGTAAATCGGTTATGAAACAATTTTCTGGACAGAATAAATTCTATGGGTTGCCTTCAATTTTTTCTGACAAGGGTTACGAAACAATATTTTTTACCACCCATGATCCTCAGTTTGATAATATGCAAGGTTTTTTGATGTCCAATGGATTTAAGAGAATCAACTCCTTATTCGATTATGACAGTTCTGAAAAAATAAGCACCCTTGGAGTACCTGATCATGTTATGTTTGACCAGGCAGTAAGAGAATTAAAGAAGATAAAAAAGCCGTATTTTGCAACATTGTTGTCGGCCTCCAATCACGGTCCCTGGATTGTACCCGATATGGACTATAATCCTTACCCTGACACAGTAGAAGATGCTGAGCGTCTTAATGCTTTTAAATATGCTGACTGGTCTTTGGGGCTGTTTATCAGAAATATCGCAGGTGATCCGGATTTTACAAATACCATTGTAGTAATTACTGCTGACAATGGCATGCCATATAAATCTCAATTGGATCTTGATTTAACGCAATATTCAAGCCCATTATTAATCCTGCAAACAGATTCGATGGGGAATAAAAAAGGTTACACAAACAATATGCTGGGCGGGCAGATTGATATTTTGCCGACCGTTATGGGATTAACAGGTTTGAATTATGATGATTATTCATTTGGGAAGAACCTGCTTGATACAACAGCTAAAGGAGTTTGCTTTGCCCAGTTTTCTGACTGGTATATGGTTGGTTATATAGAAGATAATTATTACAGTATTTCCCGAATTAATGGCCCGGTTTCACTTCATAAGATATCTGATTCAGTATCTATTGCAGAAAACATCAGTGATTCACTGAATGAATTATCATTGTCCATGAGTAAAAAGGGATTATCAATTCTTCAGAAAGCCTATTTCAACATGCTGGCTCCAACGAAAGAAAACTGATTCTTACCCTTGTAATTGAGTAATTTCTGTATATATTCAGTGTACTAAAATATAACTACAAAGGTAACAGTCTTTAAGGGGAGAGGGATGAGATCAAAAAACAGTTTTTCATCAAATAAATTATCTTTTCCAATTTTAATTTTAATTCTTATTTTTACTAAGAATATTATTGCTTCAGATAATAATAAAATATCAGAGCTAATCGAACAATCGGCTAACAACCAATCTCAAAATAATTCAAATTATTTAAATCAATCTGCAGATTTACATATTAAAAGACTATATGAAAATACAATGAATCGGAAAAAGACAGGCATATATTCTCTTTTTGCCAGTGCTTCAATGATTAGTCTCGGGGCTTCAATGCCCTATACAGGTGATGCCTTTACAACCACTCCTTTGTATACGATGGGGGTAACGATGGGTATTGCCGGGATATGGATGCTTAATACCCGCGGAAAAATAAACTCAGTGTATTCTGGTATTAAAGATACTGAAAATGATACTCAAAATGAAAATATCAGCAGAAATGCTCTTAAGTCGTTATCTTCGTTCACCAAAACATTAAGGATAGCGGCGGGAATTATAAACTTCGGGTTTGCAGCCTATTATTTACTGGAGCGGCCGTTAGAAGTACAGTACTGGCCGAGATACGCCGGTAATTTCAAAAAAAGTAAAGCAAATTATCTCGTGAGCGGTTTCTATATCTTTTCAGGTATTTATTACATCTTAACAAAAAGCGAGGAAGAAAAAGGATGGCTAAAATATAATAAAGAATCAACTCAAACGAATGAACTGAATATTAGTCTAGAAGTTATGACAATCGGTAATAATCCGGGGCTTGGATTAGTCTGCTCCTTTTAAGAGTATCAATACAACGGTTTTAGGACTATGTCCTAATTTGATCATTTTAGAACATCATTTTAATATTAATTATTTTCCTCAAAAAACAATCGAATATGTTGCCAAAACGATCTTCTTTGCTTATCCTATCAAGCCGCAAGCTCCATAATTTATGAGCTTGTAAAAAAACTTTATGCATCTGGAGAAGAGACTTTGGGTCAGATTAAAAAAGCGGTTATTAAATCGAATATAGAGGCAGAGCTGGATCCTCAAGAGAATTATCAAAGAACAATGGAACTAACCGGATTTGTTCCACGGCTGCAAGCCACCCCTAAAACTTATCAGAAACTCGGTTTTAAATGCGGTCTTGAGATCCACCAGCAGCTATTTACCGATAAAAAATTGTTCTGCCGCTGTCCTGCCGGCCATTATCAAAAAAGAGGGGAATTCGACGCTGAAGTTATCCGTCATATGCGACCTACGCTCAGTGAAATGGGGGAGTACGACGGCACCGCTTTGATGGAGAAAAAGACGCGTAAGAATATTACCTATCATATCAAATATGAAACCGCCTGTACATATGATGTTGATGATACTCCGCCTTTTAAAATTAATCGTCAGGCTCTTGAAATTGCCCTCGAAATTTCTCTGTTGCTGAAAACCAATGTTGTTGGCGAACTTCATATAACTCGCAAGCAGTATCTTGATGGAAGCATCCCCACCGGTTTTCAAAGGACGGCTATTGTGGGAATCGAAGGTGAAATTCCTATCAGTAATAAAAAGATTAAAATTATTCAATTAAGCATCGAGGAAGACTCCTGTCGTGAGATATCCGATATAGGCCATGAACGCATTTACACCACTGATCGTCTCGGGATGCCATTAATCGAGATGGTCACTTATCCGGAGATGCTGACCCCGGATGAGGCTGAAGAGGCTGGTCAATATCTGCGATTTGTAGCTCGGAGCAACGGGAAAGTAAGAACCGGGATGGGAGCCGGTCGACAGGATGTCAATGTTAGTATTAATGGTGGGACACGAGTTGAAATTAAGGGAGTCTCGCATATTAAATGGATTCCGGAGTTGACCCATGTCGAAGCTTTCCGTCAAAAAGCCCTTTTGAATATTCAAAAGATACTATCTGAAAGAATTGAAGACTCATCAGATTGGAAAATATCACATTATGATATTACTGAAAATAATGAGGTGCTATTAGATTTACCTGCTGAGTTGAATCATCAGAAAGTAATACTGGTATCTCTTCCGAAATTTAGGGGAATTTTCTCGCACTTTACCCAGCCGGGAAAGACATTTGCCAATGAAATTTCAGACCGTCTGAAAGTAATTGCCTGTCTG
>JBDRQG010000369.1:0-7064 GCA_043826475.1 bacterium | reverse complement strand
CTTATGGATGAAGATAAAATCTATCAACCCGGAAACAAGCCCGGCTTATTCGTAACAGAATTTGGCCGGTTCGGAGTGGCGATATGTTTTGACATCCGTTTCCCGGTGATATTTACCAACCTAAAAAAATCTACACCTGATATAATATTTATCCCGGCGGCTTTTCCGCGAGTTAGAATCGATGACTGGAAAGAGCTTTTGATTCAACGAGCTATCGAAACTGAGACAACGATAGTCGGGATTAATTCGATTGGAGATGACGGTACCAACGAGTTTGGGGGGAGTTCAATGATCGTGGATTCATCGGGTGGAATTCTGGCCCAGGCAGATGAAAGCTCAGAGACAGTTCTAAAAGTAAATTTATGATACATCAATGTTTATCAGTATATTTTCTGTAAAACCCTGTATTTTCAACTATTTTTGCCGATATTAATGGGAAGTGGAACAAAAAAAGTTTTGTGAGGTTTATAAATAATAGTCTTGACGAATGAGTCAATAATTATTACTTTGGGAAGCTCAGGTTCAATTGGGCCCTTAGCTCAGTTGGTTAGAGCAGCTGACTCATAATCAGCGGGTCGCAGGTTCGAGTCCTGCAGGGCCCATAGACTTTGAGATGAGGACTGGATGAAGGGCAATTAGCTCAGTTGGTTAGAGCGTTCGGTTCACATCCGAGAGGTCACTGGTTCGAGTCCAGTATTGCCCAGAATGAAAAAGGCGACATGCAATTTAGATTTGTAAAAAAAATACCCGCCCTCCCCGTAATACCTGGCATGAGTCAGGGAAATCGAGAGGCGGCAAATGATTTAAAAGCGCATTATTTCAGAAATTCTGAAAAATGCGCTTTCTCTTTTTGGAGAAAAACATGAATGATAGGATGGTAAAGGAGGCCCGGATGCAAAGCGATATCGAGCTATTGCTGAAGCTTCAGGTAATTGATTATGATCTTGGTGAACTGGAACGCTCTAAAGAATATCTTCCGGATATGATGGGCAATCTTAATAACGAGATTAAGGACATTCAGAGAAAGCTCGATGAAGCCAAAGCAAAGCTTGAGGAGGCTAATCTCAGGCAGAAAAGCCTTGATCTTGAAATTAAGACCAAAGAAGTCGAACTGCAAAAATATCAGCAGCAAATGATGTCCATCAAAACCAACAAAGAATATGATGCATTAGTGGCTCAGATTGATTCGGTTAAATCCGAGATCTCGGTAATGAGGCAGCAGGAGACCGAGACGATGGAGATAATGGAAAAACTGGAGAATGAAATCCCTGATTTCACTAAGAAGAATAATGAAATAAAGGAAAATAATTCCAGGCAGCTTGAAGTGCTGCAATCACAGATTGACTCCATTGGCGATACCATGACGGGAAAAGTGGCTGAACGCAAAGCTATCCTGGCTAAAATACCCAAACCAACTGTTTCGACTTATGAACGGGTTAGAAAGGGTAAAGGAGGAGCGGCTGTTGTAGTCGTAAAGAAGAGATCATGCAGTGCCTGCAATAATTCCCTGACTCCCAAAAAAGTACAGGAGATTCGCCGAAGCGATAATATTAATACCTGTGAAAATTGTGGAAGAATGTTATATTGGGATGATGATATTTCCAATTAAGGTTCTTTATTTGTGTATTAGGATTTTATAAGATGGTTAAAATAATTAAAGATGTGGCTTTAACTTTTGATGATGTCCTGCTGACGCCGGGGCATTCCACCGTTTTGCCCAGGGATACTGATGTTTCAACTAACATTGGACCTGATATTGACCTGAATATTCCGGTAATAGCCGCAGCGATGGATACGGTATGTGAATCAAATCTGGCGATCGCCCTGGCTCGACAGGGAGGGATCGGCGTTATTCATAAAAATATGTCCCCGGAAAATCAAGCCGGTGAAGTTGATAAAGTAAAAAGATCCGAATCGGGCATGATCGTTGACCCGATTACACTGCCCCCTGATAAGACTGTCGGTGATGCTCTCGAAGTAATGAACCACTTTTCGATTTCAGGTATTCCGATTACTGAAGACGGTAAGCTTGTTGGCATTCTGACTAACCGCGATTTGCGATTCCATAATGACACTACTACCAGAATTTCTGAAATTATGACCTCTAAAAACCTGGTGACTGTTACCGAAGGGACTGATCTGGAGACGGCTAAAGAAATACTCCACAAGCATCGGATTGAAAAAGTTTTGATGGTCGATGACCACTATATGCTAAAAGGGATGATTACGGTTAAGGATATCATGAAAAAAATCCAATATCCTTTTGCCTGCAAAGATTCCCGGGGCCGCCTTCGGGTGGCAGCAGCTATCGGAGTTGGTGATGAGATGATTGATCGGGCGCAGCGATTGATTGATGCAGGAGTGGACGTGCTGGTTATTGATAGTTCTCATGGCCACAGCCAGGGAGTCCTTGATGGGGTTACCGTTATTAAGAAGAAATTCAGCTCTGTCCCCCTGATGGCGGGTAATGTCGCCACTTCCGAAGGGACCAAAGCTTTGATTGACGCCGGTGCCGATTGTGTAAAAATTGGTGTTGGGCCGGGTTCTATCTGTACTACCAGAGTGGTAACCGGAGCCGGGGTTCCGCAGGTGACAGCGATAATGAATGCGGTTGAAGCGGCTGATAAACTGGGGATCCCTATTATAGCCGATGGAGGCATAAGATATAGCGGGGATATTACCAAAGCCTTAGCTTGTGGAGCCCGTGCGGTTATGATTGGCTCTCTTTTCGCGGGAGTGGATGAATCTCCCGGAGAAACGCTTTTATTTGAAGGGCGTTCGTTTAAAGTATATAGGGGAATGGGTTCTGTTGGGGCAATGAAAGAGGGGAGCAGCGATCGGTACTTCCAGAAACACCAGAAAGAAGCATCGAAATTCGTACCGGAAGGTATTGAAGGGCGTGTCCCTTATAAAGGAATGCTGGCCGATACCATCTATCAGCTTATGGGTGGTTTAAGGGCCGGAATGGGAATTTGCGGAGCGGAAAATTTACAGGCACTTAGGGAAAAATCAAAATTCGTACAGATTACTTCAGCTGGAATGATTGAATCTCATCCACATTCAGTTCCTATCACCAAAGAGGCTCCGAATTACCGAAGGATGCATTAAGAGGCATCATTAAAAAAGAATGTTAGTTGTTTTTTTATATAATCGAATGCTTGAAAAAGTAGGAGAAACAGTCGCGCTTTAAAAAATTAGAGTGAGGAAAGTCCGAGCTCCACAGAATCGAGGCGCCCGGTAACACCGGGGCGGAGTGATCCGACGGAAAGTGCCGCAGAAACTATACCGCCCTGCCTTTGGCGGGGTAAGGGTGAAAACGTGGTGTAAGAGACCACGGCTCTGTTCAGTAATGGGCAAAGCGGGTAAACCCCGCCTGGAGCAAGGCCAAATAAAGGAAAAGGGGTTGATTCGCCCCGTTATTATTCCCGGGTAGGCTGCATAGAACTGCCGGGTAACCGGCAAGTCAAGATAAATGGCTGTTGACTTCATTTAATGAAGTACAGAACTCGGCTTATTTTCTGCTTTTCCAAGCCTTCATAAAATTATGGAGGCTATGATGGTTGTGACGCAAAGGTCGGTACAGTTGAAATGGGTTGTAGCTGAAGAACCCGATCAACAGTTCGTTCAGGACCTCGCGTCGGCGACAGGACTCCCTATTAATGTCCTGAAAATTCTCATCAATAGAAAGATCAGTACGCCTGAAGCGGTTGATCGTTTTCTAAATCCCAAAATGTCCGATTTAAAAGATCCATTCACTATGGTCGGAATGAAAAAGGGGATTGAAAGAGTTACCAAAGCACTCTTCAATAATGAGAAAATTGTCATTTACGGGGATTATGACGTTGACGGTATTACCGCTACAGCGCTTTTGTACATGGTGCTCAATAAATTGGGTGGACAGGTCGATTTTTATTTGCCAAATCGACTGACCGAAGGATACGGATTATCCAAAGAGGGAATTGATGAAGCAAAAGGAAAAGGAGTTTCCCTTATTGTAACTGTCGATACCGGCATAACGGCTGTCGAAGAGATCGCCTATGCCAATTCGATAGGCATCGATGTTATTGTGACCGACCATCATGAGCCGGGTGAAGGAATGCCAAATGCCTTTACAATTATCAATCCCAAGCAGGCTGACTGTACTTATGAAAGCGAACTTTCCGGTGTAGGCGTAGCCTTTAAATTTGCTCAGGCATTATATCAATCTCTAAACCAGGATGAAGCGGAATTAAAAGAACATCTTGATCTGGTTGCCCTGGGTACTGCCGCGGATATTGTACCACTTGTAAATGAAAACCGGACGCTGACCAAATTCGGCATCAGACAGATAGCCCGCACTACCAAACCGGGATTGAAATCACTTACCTTCGTATCCGGGTTGATGGGCAAAGACATAAGCACCGGCCAGGTTGTTTTTATTCTGGCTCCCCGAATCAATGCTCTGGGCAGATTAGGTGATGCCGGTCAGGCAATCAGACTCCTTTCTACCAAAGATGAACGGGTTGCTGCCGAAATAGCCCGCAAACTTGACAGCGAAAATCGCCGCCGCAAGGAGATTGATGAAAAAACGCTGCATGAAGCCCTTAACCAGATGGATGAAGTGGTTGATATTGATGTCGATAAGGCCATTGTCCTGGCCGGGGATGAATGGCATCAGGGGGTTATTGGAATCGTTGCCAGCCGGTTAGTGGAAAGGTATCACCTCCCCACCGTTATGATCTCGGTTGTCAACGGGGAAGGAAAAGGATCGGCCAGATCAATTCCCGGATTCCATCTCTGTGAAGCTTTAAAGGAATGCGAGCATTTGCTGATCAGATATGGCGGGCATAAATATGCAGCCGGATTATCAATAAAACCCAATAATGTAGAAAGATTCCGAGAGAAATTCGTGGAAGTATCCAACAGGATTCTCTCTGATGAAGATATCGTTCCCAAACTGCATATTGACCTTGAAATTGAACTTTCCTATATCGATGATTCTTTTATGCATACTCTGGAACAATTTGCTCCTTTTGGTCCCCAGAATATGCGCCCGGTCTTTTTAACCCGCAACTGTGAAGTTACGGCTCAGCCTTATGTGGTGGGAAATAACCACCTCAAGATGCGGGTCAGAAAAGGGGAGGCCGAGTTTGATGTTATCGGCTTTGGTTTTGGTGATATGGCGCGCGTGATTTCATCACGAGGCTGCCTGGTTGATATTGTATATGTAGTGGAATACAATACATATAACAATGTAACACGCAAACAGATCAGAGTTAAGGATATTCGTCTGACAGCCGGAACGCTGCCTATGTAGTTAGGCATAGAGTATGGATACTGTTTTTAAAACCCACATGTTAGGTGGGGTACAGATTTATTACTGTAAGGGCACAGCATGCTGTGCCCCTACAAAGAATTAAGGGGCACAAGAGGACATGTGCTGCTCACTGAGATGAGGACATGTGCCGCCCACTAAATATCAAGATGGATATATTAAAAAGATTTTATGACGGTGAAGTCAGAGCGTTATCACGGATTGTCTCTTTTGTAGAAAATCGCTCTGACGGCTATCGTGATTTGCTGGCTAAAATGTATAAATCAGTTGGCAAATCACTCCGGATAGGCATCACCGGTCCCCCCGGTGCGGGGAAATCCACCCTTGTAAATTGTCTTATAACTGAATTTCTCAAGCTTGATAAAAAAATCGGAGTGATTGCCGTTGATCCGACTTCACCCTTTACTGGGGGAGCCTTGCTGGGTGATCGGGTGAGGATGAATGAATTTGCGGGTGAGGATAGAGTTTATTTCAGGTCAATGGCCACAAGGGGAGCATCGGGCGGTTTAACAGCGGCAACCAATAATGTCACTGTTATCTATGATGCTTTTGGTTTTGATATTACCCTGATAGAAACAGTTGGGGTGGGACAGGTGGAACTCGATATTGTCGACAACTGCGATGTGGTGGTGGTAGTAATGGTTCCTGAATCGGGAGATGCAGTACAGACGATGAAAGCTGGTTTGATGGAAATTGCCAATATCTTTTGCGTCAATAAGGCTGACCGTCCGGGATCAGAGAGGATAGTCTCCGAACTTCGTCAGGCGATGGAGCATCGAAAAAAATATGAGACAGACTGGAAAATTCCGGTAATCCCTACTGAAGCTGTTAATGGCAAAAATATCAATAAGTTAATGGCGAAAATATTTGCATATGTTGATTTTATAAAGGCAAATGGTGAATTTGAAACCCATCGAAGAAATCAGATTCAAAAGCAGATTATGAATGTCCTGCAGTTCCGTTTTCAGAGGGACTTTATCGAAAAATTTGGTAATAATCTGGAATTTAAGAAGATTATTGATGAGATCTTCGAAGGAAAATCCGATCCCTACAGTGTTGGGGATCAACTATATAAGCAATTTTCCAACTAAGACAATTTCTGACTAAGTCTCAATTTATTATTGATATAACCATAAAAATTTATCAAATATATTTCCAAAATTATCAGAATTATACTTATGTGTATTCCCAAACTGATATATGCTGTTTCAGGACAACCGCGATATTCGAATTCCGGTATCAATACATAGGCAAGATTTAAACCTAACTCGGTAAGGAAGTAACTGCAGCATCCTAACAATAAAAACAAAGTTCTGCTCTTAAATAATGATAAAATTGATACCAATTTCTTTAATTCATTAAGGGCAAATGGAATCAGGAAAATAAATGGCGGGAAAAGAATTCTGGTTTCTCTGGCACGCGTAAAAAAGAGAGTTACTATAACTGTGATGATAGTAAAGTAAATTGTTGACCAGAAAAGGAATTTTTCCTGTCGAGTTTTATTTTTGTTTAATTCTCTAATAAATGAACAAAAAGCAAGCAGCCATAATGATCCGAAAGAGATAAAAAGAGAAAAAATAGTATCTCTTCCTCTGATAAAAGTTTCAAAATTAAAATAAATCTGCTGATATCTTTTTGGGTCAGGATCCACTCTAAATGAGAAATAGTAAAATAAATAAATGGCAACAGGAATTAATAGCCATAATATTGTATTTAATCCCAATTTTCGACCATTTAACCATAGAGTGCC
>JBDRQG010000368.1:0-4043 GCA_043826475.1 bacterium | reverse complement strand
GGTTCCGGCTGGGCCTGGCTCGTTGACGGCAATAAAGGGTTGGAAATCGTCTCGACTCCCAATCAGGACTCACCTCTTTCGATGGGCAAACAGCCGATTATCGGTCTTGATGTCTGGGAGCATGCCTATTATTTGAAATATCAGAACCGCCGCCCGGAATATATCGAAGCATTCTTTAAGGTTATCAACTGGGAAAAAGTTAACGAATTGTACCTGATGAGCAAAAAAGAGACAGTATCATAATTAGCATACCAACGAGAAGAGTGGGCAGGAATCCTTTCCTGCCCTTTTTTTATTTTGGTTATAAATAACCGTCAGGAATGGATTTCAGGTGGCGCATAAAAAAGACGACACACAATGTGTGCCAGCAGACGAGGGCGTCTGCCAGGCACAGAAACTAACGGGTTATCCCAACAAAGACATCTAACTAATACTTCTGCTCTTCCTTTACCGGAATTATGCAGATAAACTCAAAATCTTCATCGTAAGGATTTTCAAACTGGTGCTCTTCATTGGGCGGAACAAAAGCAAAGTCTCGTGTCTTCAGTTCATTCACTTTATCGCCGATTGTGAGTTTCCCTTTCCCCTTAATTACATAATTTACATGCTCCCAGTTGTGGCTGTGCTTTGGAGTGTGGCCGCCGGGCGCTAAGCGAAAAACCCGAAGAATACTCCCATCCCATCCCTGTTCCGCACCAATCAGATTGGTACCGGTCATTTTATCAACACCGTCCATGTTAATTTTCTGAAGAGTTATGTCATCATATTTAAAAACCGGCATCAGCGCCTCCTTAAATTATTTTCCAGATAATACTATAATCTGATACGAAAGGGAAATGGAGATTTGAACAAAAAAAAGCCTGCTTCCAGAAGGAAGCAGGCTATATATCAAACATGAAATATTTCTATTTCACACTCTTAGCGACTGTTGCGTCTGCGAATTGTGCGGCGTGTAGTAGCTTTGCGAGTTACTTGACGCTTGTTGCTTGCACGGAATCCACGGGCAGTAGTTGTTTTGCGAGTGGTTTTGGTCCGACGGGTGGTCGGGCGGTTATTCGAGGTTTTAAAATTGAAAGAATTAGCCGGTCCTTTGTTTCCTCTCCATACTGAAGGATTGGCTTTCTTGATGCTAAGATCAACAGCTTTGTAACGAACTGAATAAACAGTACGTCCTAACTGGCGAGCACACCAGGAAGTTTCAAATCTTTTGTAGAACTTACGCATGAAAGCGATTTCTTCGCGGCTCCATGGACGGGCAACGCGGTGGGTTGTTTTCTGCCATCTTGAAACGGTACGACGACCAGTTTTAGTTTTACGTGGCATAGCCTTACTCCTTGATTGAGTCATTGTGAATATAAGACATTGAACAAGTCAATATCCAGTTTACATAATTCATAGAATTTTAATCGACCGTTTCTCAACAGACTTAACCCCAACGGCTACTTCCAGATCGTTATTTTTTTAGTGAAATTTTAGTAAAAAGCAGTGTCCAAAATGAAACAGGTTTGTGTAAATTGTACTTATTTAATACAATAATTTTTGTAGGAAACAGCCCATATTTCAGCCACGCAAACAAACAGCTATCTCATTGTATTACAACGCGTTGTATAATTCTCTGTCGGATCGTAAAATTAATTATATTTATTATAGCAATTGCCCCATGATATTCTGATAGTATTTTAAAATATTGCTAAATTTGGTCGAATTTTACCAAATTTCTATCTTAAAAAAATATTAACATTTTTATATATTTATCAAATATTGTGTCAATTTTTAAAAATAACGATGTTTTTGGATCGCATCTTTAATAATATGCTATCACGAAAAAACAGTTTTCGCTTTACAACTTTGAACCACAGCTTTTTCTTTTATAACAAATTATATCAAAGAAGGAGTTCTCTATGTTAATCCGCCAAGGCATCACATTGACATTTTTTATTCTATTATTAATCTTATTTTCCACATCACAAACTTTTGCGAGTTTGCATCCTTCATATTCTCCCAAAGCAGAAGTTGATACGATTCCGTTTTATAATAGTGGTGAATATAATCCGAATATATTGACACCGGATGACCATTTCCCTTTCCCTCTCGGTGTAAAAGCGGTGCGTTATTATGAGTTGGAATCATACATAAAAATAATCGCCGAACAGTCGGATCGGATGATGCTGGAAAAGCATTCCATTACTCATGAGGGACGCCAGCTTTATAATCTGTATATCTCCACTCCTGACAATATCAGCAAGCTAAGCGACTATCAGGCTAATATGGATAAAATCGCTGATCCCCGCACTGTTATTACTAATCTTGACGATCTTATTTCCTCTCAGCCCGCCTTTGCCTGGTTAGGCTTCAGCATTCATGGCGATGAACTCTCCGGTACAGATGCCGGGATACAATTGATTTACCATCTTGCTGCTGCTAATGATTCTGCCACGATGCATCTGCTGGAGAATGTGATCATAGTAATTGATCCCTGTGAAAATCCCGATGGACGTGAGAGATACCTGTCAATGCTTCAAACCAATGAAAGCAATACTCCCAATTGGGATTCGCGTTCCATGCAGCATAATGGTATCTGGCCCTGGGGAAGAACAAATCATTATCTGTTCGATCTTAACCGGGATTGGATTCTGTTGACACAGCCAGAAACTCGCGGAAGGGCTGCAACTATTTTAAAAAATCATCCGGTTCTGGTGGTTGACGCTCATGAGATGGGACCAAATGGTACTTTTCTCTTTTCTCCACCGCGTGAGCCGATTAACTACAATACACCCGGAAACGTATCCAAGTGGTATGATGTCTTTAACCGGGATCAAGCCTCGGCCTTTGATAACAACCGCTGGCCGTATTATGCCGGTGAATGGAATGATCAATGGTATATTGGCTATGGTTCCGCCTGGCCTACTTTTACCGGATCTATCGGCATTTTGTACGAACAAGCCCGCGTTGATGGCGAAGTGGTTCGGCAACAAGATAACTATCTTTTGACATTCCATGAATCGGTCAATCATCAGTTTACTTCATCATTGGCTAATCTTCAAACCACAGCCAATAACCGTATTGAATTACTCAAAGACTATAGAAGTGCTCGTGGTGCTATTGCAGCGAACGGCAAAAAGACCGGACTGGTATTTTTATTTATGCCTGACAGGGATGAAATAAAAATGAACCGATTTATTGAGTCGCTCTTAGAACAGGGAATTGAAATAGAGCAAGCGACTTCTTCGTTTAGTGTTGGCTCTGCCAAAGATATCTACCTTGAAATGCACAACAATAAAAACTTCCCAACCGGCACATATATAATTAAAACCGCCCAGCCATCAGGAGCCTTAGCCAAAGCTATTCTTGAATTTGATCTCCATTTAAAAAAGAAATTCCTCGAAGAAGAACGGCGCGAACTTGAAAAATTCGGCGACACCAGAATGTATGAAATCTCCGCCTGGTCGGTCCCGCTGCTATATGATCTCGATGCCTACGAAACAACCTCAATGATAAATGTCTCGACTGAAAAGGTAACTGAAATTACATCTTCAACAGGTAAAGTTAATAATCCAGATGCTGAGTATGGGTTTATTATCGATATGACCGGTGAAAAAACGATGTTAGCTCTGAACTGGATTTTCCAGCAGGAATTGACGGTGTTTGCTGCTGAAAAAGAAGGCACTATTGAAGGTATCAGTTTCAAACCCGGCGCCCTTGTCCTTCGCAAACGGGGCAATCCGGCAGACCTGCCTGAACTTATGAGTCTGCTTGCTGATAAATTCGGGATTGATATTTACGGTGTCAATACGGGCAAGCCTGATGACGGTTATTATCTCGGCGGAGATACTTTTAGATTACTTCGTCAGCCAAGATTGGCCATGTTCTACGGATCACCTCTTGATTATTCCAGCGTCGGCTCAATGTGGTTTGCCATCGATAAGCAAATTGGCATTCCGCATTCACTATATACGCTTGATGATCTGAGAGGCATGGACCTTAACCAGTTTAATGTCATTATTCTCCCTTCTTCATGGGGTCCGATGGACGACAGAATTGGC
>JBDRQG010000367.1:0-17505 GCA_043826475.1 bacterium | reverse complement strand
TTAATTTCTTACGGATAATTTTACGCCGGCTTCTGATTGCTTCTTCGGAAACGTTTAAGTATCCTGCAATCTCTTTCGATAAATAACCGTTTTTAATAAAATTGCATATTTCAATATCACGTGGAGACATGTCAGAATAGGCTGATGTCAATTTATTCAGGTATGGCGAGGTAAGCTGTTCTAATTCTCTTTGGATATTGGCCAGATATGCCTTCTCTTTTTTTGCAAGTTGTTTTTCTAATCGTTCTAGCATCGGTTTTATCGATTTATCAATATTTATCTGCACATTGTGGGCTATCTTTTTTTTCTCATCTTCGACCTGGTTCATCACTTCTCTGAGGGCAATATTTTTAGATTGAAGATCAACTCGTTCCTGCATTAGCTCATTATTTAATTTCTCAAGGTCATCTTTGGTTTTTTTTATTTCAGTGATATCCTGTAAAACTATGCCAATACCAACAAGATTTCCTTCAGAGGATTCGACCGGATAATAACTGACCAGCCAATCTCTTAAAATCTTCTTGTTTCCCCCAATTTCTTCATTAAGATCCAAACCTAATATAGCCTTACGTTCTTTCAATACTTTTTTAAGCAGGGGGATAATAATTGAAGCAAGTTTTAGAGGTAATATTTCATCAATCGTCTTGCCTATGTGGTCTTCTACGTTGGTGTCGCTGATCTTAGCCAGAGTATCATTGATTCGTAAATAACGCAGGTTTTTATCAACAAGAGCCAAGCCAACCGGGGAACAGCTATATAAATAATCCAATTCTAATGATTTATCTTTAAGTAACTTTTCATAATTTTTACGTTTAGTGATATCTCGATAGATACCAAGTGCTCTAATTGGTTTGCCGTCATCTGCACGTTCAACTATTGTACCGCAATTATTTATCCAAATCCATTCTCCGTTTTTTGCTTTAACCCTTTGTTCGACATCAAAAATATCTGAAGAACCTTCCCTAAGTATTTTAGCAGAATCTTTGATTACTGGCAGATCATCGGGGTGAATTAGATTCTCAAAAGCTTTAACTTCACAACTAATTTCTTCTCGACTATATCCGATCATCTTATAAAATTGATCACTTCTAAACACTATTCCGGTAACAAAACTCTGATCCCAGAATCCAAGCTGAGCTCCCTGTAAAACCAAAGAAAGTTGTTCGTTATCTTTAAATAATATTAGTTTTGTTTTATTGCTTATTGACTTGACTAAATTCGATATATCTATTAAAAAAGATATAATACCAATTATATTGTTATCAACTGCCAAAACCGGCTCAATACTAATATTATATGTTTTCTTCTTGCCATTAAAACTAAGTTGAAGATTACCCTTGAAAAGTTGACTGGTAGCAAGTACGTATTCTTTGATTCTTGAAATATTTTGTGCTTCATCGGCAGGGAGAAGATCATAATCTGTTCGGTTAATAAAATATTCTCTTTTTAATTTTAAAGGAGGATTCAATATATTTGTAAATTTTAGTTTCTGATCCTGCTGGAAAATGGAAGTATTTGTATTTTTAAGGAGATTGTTTAATAATGAATTATCATTTGCTTTAAATGAATTAACAAGGTCTTCGTTTATATTTTGTTGTTTCATAATTGTCATCATCAATAACAGATTAAATTAAACTTATTGTAACAAATCTCAACCTTAAGCACTTACCAAATGTTGTCCTTCTCATCTCGTACCGAATATTAAATTTTCATTTTAAAACTGTATGAGTTGACTTAAAATATAACTAAACTTATCATGATTTTATGCTAAAAACAAGGGAAATAATTACTTACAGTAATAACAGTCTGCCAGTTTCAATATAATTTTTGATTAATAGCGTTGTAAGTCTATGATCAGAAGTCGTTTGAGTTCGGAAGCCCTGGAGGTGGGGGGTGATATCTGTACCCGAATACTCCCTTTTAAATACCCTCTTCATTAATAGAGAAATACCGATTCAATCATTAAATAAAAAAGTTTGCAAGCAGGTTTGACTCGTTGGAACGAATAAATAATTATATAAATCATACAGAGTAATTGAATATCACGGTTTAAATATTTTTTTGCATAGGGATAAATATTATGAATTGTCATCCTTTAATAAGAATACAACTTGTCTCTCACTCATTAATGACAAAAAGCCGGGTGAGATTGCATCCTCCATTTCACCCGGCTCCTGAGATCAAGAATAAAGATATTGGCAAGTATGAGTTTCTGAAAGAATAAAAATTATTAAATAGTAGAGTTAAAAATTAAGGCGAGTTTACAAAGGATATGGGTCTACAAATGGATAAACATAAAAGTGGTGAAGGCGAAAGTCAGAGACGTGGATTGCTTGATACATTTCTGAAACGCAGTCTGGGAAGAACACTACTATTCTGGTTTTTAACACTCTCTATTCTACCTCTGATTGTTGTTGGTATAATTAACTATAGAAATACTGAGAAAAATCTTCGTAATGCCTCTGTAGAGAAATTGCATTCTATTGTGGAATTTAAGTCAGAACTTCTTCAGCAGTATTTCATGGATTATATCACAGATCTAAGTAGAAATGCTGATTTGCCATCTTACATACTTTTCATGAAAAAATTGAACGAAGCATACATGGAGAGTGGAAAGACACTTAATGGCTTTGTTAATAGCCCTAAATGGACAAAGATAATTGATGAAAACAGTGGTGATATCCGACATTGGGCAAAAGCTAACAGTTACTATGATGTATTACTAATCGATGTTAAGGGGAATATCTTGTTCACAGTGAAAGGTGAAAAAGATCTGTCTACGAATATATTTGCCAATCCTGAGTCGAGTTCAATTCTTTCCAAAGCATGTCGAGAATCCATAGAAACCGGCCATATTTCATTCTCAGACTTTGGATACTATGCTTTTTCTAATCAATATAGAGCTAGTTTTATGGTTTCTCCAATTGGGGAAAAAGAGGGCAAACCTGAAGGCTTTTTGGTCATTCAATTGCCGGAAGAAAGATTTGATGAAATTATCAGCAGGAGAATAGGCTTTGGCGTGACAGAAGAAAGTTTCCTAATCGGGACTGACTTGAGGGTTCGCTTTCTTTCCAGCTTCAACACGGGCAGTTTAAAATTCATGGATACAGTCATGACAAATCAAACCCAGCTTTTCCATGAAAGATATCCTGTTCGACAACAATCTACAAATCAGGTAGAGCTGGATAGTAACAAAGATCACGTCAGTCGGGTATCAGAGTACGTAAATCGAAATGGTGTCAATGTTCTCGGTACACATTATGCTATAATTGTGCTGGGAATACCCTTTGCTGTTGTTGCTCAGGTTCAGACTTCCGAAGCATTTGCTGCTGCAAATCATATGCGAAACACCACTATAGTTTCTCTTTGTATTACGAGTGCAGTGGTGTTGCTGCTATCGTTACTGATATCCCTACGTATCATAAAACCGGTCAGGAATCTGACGCAGGTGGTTACTCGCATAGCCGACGGCGATCTTACTTCAGATATTTGCGATATTCCAAAAAATGAAATAGGGCAAGTGGCATTGTCTGTTAACAAGATGATATCATCTTCACGAGAAGCTGTATCTCGAGCTAATGATATTGCCATGGGAGATTATTCGGGTGAAATAAAACTCAGATCAGACAGAGACGAATTGGGAATAGCCTTAAATACCATGACAAAGTCTTTGCAGTCCGTTTCGAACATTTGTGATGCTATTTCACAAGGTGATTTAACAAAAACACTTGATGTTAAGAGTGAAAATGATTTGCTGGGAAATGCCATCAATCGCATGGTCGGTAATCTTAAGAGAGTGACTTCAGAAAATAACAAACAAAATTGGTTAAAGAGCAGTCAGGCTGAACTTAGCGAACAAATCCTTGGTGAGCAGGATATCACTTCTCTTGCCCGGAATGTCATCACCTGCCTTGCCAAACTGTTAAAAATGCAGGTTGGGGCAATATATCAGTTGGTATCAGGCAATAAGCTGAAGTTAGTCGGTAGTTATGCTTATACTGAAAGAAAAAATTTAGCCAATGAATTCAAGCTTGGCCAGGGACTGGTAGGGCAGGCTGCCCTTGAAGGGGAATTTATCCAGTTGTCTAATGTCCCTGATGATTATATCAAAATAGTTTCCGGTCTCGGTGAAACTTCCCCGAAGTATATTCTGGCAGTACCGTTCCGACACGAGGGTGTTGTCAAGGGAATTATAGAACTTGGTTCTCTTGAAAAACCTAACGAACAACAAGTTGAGTTACTTAAAATAGTGGGAGAGAGTATAGCTGTTGCCTTTACATCAACAGAGTCTCGTCACAGGATGCAGGAGCTTCTACAGGAATCACAGCGCCAGGGTGAAGAGTTACAGGCACAGTCAGAGGAACTTCAATCTCAATCCGAGGAGCTTCAGAATCAATCACAGGAACTTCAAGCATCAAATGAAGAACTGGAGGAGAAATCTGAGAGATTGAAACAGCAGACAGAAGAGCTGCAGGCGAGCAACGAGGAACTGGAAGAGAAATCGGAAGCTATTCAACGCCAGAAAATTGATGTGGACCGTAGAAACAAGCAGCTTGAGACTATTAAGGCTGAACTTGAAGAGAAAGCCAGTGATCTAAAATTAGCGAGCAGTTACAAATCGGAATTCCTGGCAAATATGTCGCACGAATTGAGAACACCATTGAATAGCCTGCTTATACTCTCACAAAGTCTGGCAGAAAATTCATCAGGTAATTTGGATAAAGATCAGGTAGAATCAGCCAGAATTATTAAATCCAGTGGACAGGACTTGTTAAACCTCATAAATGAGATACTTGATCTGTCAAAGGTTGAATCAGGTAAACTGGAACTGCAGATAGATGACCTGGACTTAAAATCAATATTAGGAATGATGGAGAATCAGTTTAATCCTATTGCTTCAAATAAAGGTGTTGAATTCAAGACTAAACTGGGAGATGGTCTTCCACAAAATATATCTACAGATCAGATGCGGATAGAACAGATTTTGAGAAATCTGTTATCGAATGCTTTTAAATTTACCAAAAAGGGTTCAGTTGAATTACGAATTGAAAAACCTGATTCGGAAATGCATTTCAAAGATTGCGATTTGATGCCTCCTGCAGCGGTTTGTTTTGCAGTAACGGACACAGGTATAGGGATTCCTTTAGATAAACAGAAATCTATTTTTGAAGCGTTTCAGCAGGCTGATGGTACTACCAGCCGGGAGTATGGAGGAACCGGACTTGGCCTCACAGTTTCCAGAGAATTAGCAAGAAAGCTTGGCGGAGAAATTCAACTTCAGAGCCATCCCGGTGAAGGTAGTACATTTAGTTTATACTTGCCGGTCTCATATATGCCTGTCAGTCAGGAAAATGATAAAGCATGCCTGACAATAAATAATATAATATCAGAGTCGAATAACCTGAAAATCAAAACTCCTTATATAACTCCTTCGCGTACTGAGTCTCATGATTTTATACCTGATGATAGGCATACTATTTGTAGCAAAGATAAAGTAATCCTGGTGATTGAAGATGATCCGGTCTTCGCCAGGATACTTTTAAGTCTCGCCCACGGTAAAGGCTACAAGGCTCTAGCCTCGGGGAATGCCCGAAGCGGGATGCAGTGTGCTAACGAATTCGTACCAGCAGCAATACTACTTGATTTAGGTTTACCTGATATGGATGGCTTAAACGTTCTTGACAATCTTAAACATAATCTCAAAACACGCCACATACCAGTCCATGTCATTTCGGGCAGAGCTAAGAAAACCGCCTCTCTCGAAAAAGGTGCCATTGGATTTCTTACCAAGCCATGCCAGTCAGAGGACATAAACGAAGTATTTACGAAAATTGAGAATATGAGGGAAAAAGAAATTAAGCACCTTCTGGTTATTGAAGATGATGAAAAAGCTCGTTATGCCATTCATCGCTTGTTCGAAAATAAATCACTTCATATCGTTGATGCAGCCAGTGGGGAAGAAGCAATTAAACAGCTTCGTTTAATGACCTATGACTGCATTATTCTCGATTTATTGTTAGGTGATATGACCGGTTTCGAACTACTAAAAATAATCAACGATGAAGAATCTTTCCTTGTACCACCAGTGATTATATATACAGGCAAAGAACTTACCCATGAAGAACACCAGGAATTAAAGCATTATGCCGAGAGCATTGTTGTCAAAGGTGCTGAATCTCCTGAGCGTTTGCTGGATGAGGTCTCGCTTTTTCTTCATAGTGTCGAATCCTCACTTCCTCCTGATCAAAGGAAGGTGATCAGAATGCTGCATGATACTGACCAAGCGCTTCGCGGCAAAAGAATCTTAATGGTAGATGATGATTTACGAAATACTTTTGCGTTATCTAAAGTTCTTAAAGATTATGAGCTTGACATAACATTAGCCAACAATGGACAAATGGCTCTGGATAAAATGAATACAGAATTAGATTTTGATCTTGTATTGATGGATATAATGATGCCGATCATGGATGGTTTTGAAGCAATGCGCATAATTCGTAAAGAGAAACGGTTTGCAAAATTACCTATTATTGCCCTCACTGCCAAAGCCATGCCGAGTGATCGATTGAATTGTCTTGAAGCTGGCGCTAATGATTATTTGACCAAGCCTGTAGATGTTGAAAAACTTATGTCTTTAATGAGAGTATGGCTTTTTCAACCAGAAACAAGGATTTTTGAAAAGGTATGAAAAAAATTGAGATAGAAAAAATTGAAATTGATATGTTGCTTAACGCCATTTTTGAGTGCTATGGATATGATTTTCGTAACTATGCTCGAGCATCATTGAAAAGACGGCTTATGCATTGTATGGCAACTATGAGATTAAATCATATTTCGGAGCTCTTGCCGAAAGTGCTTTATGACCCGAATTATTTTGATCTTATGTTGAGGAGCTTGTCAATAACGGTTACGGATATGTTCCGAGATCCGGGTTTCTTCGCCGCTGTCCGTGAGAATGTTATACCGATTCTTAAGACATTTCCATTTATAAAAATATGGCATCCGGGATGTGCCACAGGTGAAGAAGTATATTCTATGGCAATTATACTTATGGAAGAAGGATTGTATCACAGATCTCAAATTTATGCCACAGATATCAATATAGAATCTCTTGCGAGCGCCAGAGAAGGTATTTATCCTCTTGAGCATGCTCGACAATTTTCTGTAAATTATCAAAAATCAGGGGGGAAGCAATCGTTCTCAGACTATTATCATGCCAAGTATAACTTTATAAAAATTAATGATGATCTAAAAAAGAATATTACCTTTGCTCAGCATAATCTGACAACTGATAGTGTTTTTGGTGAAATGAATGTTGTCATTTGCAGAAACGTTCTCATCTATTTTGATAATGTTCTTCAAAACAGAGTGCTGAAGCTTATCGATAACAGTCTGTGTCGGAATGGATTGTTGTGTCTGGGGACGATGGAATCTCTTGGTTTTACAGAAATTGCCAAAGATTATCGTCCCTTACACAATAAAATGAAGATTTACCAGAAAACCAGTTCAGAAAAGAATAACGTATTAAAGGAAGCCGCTCCCCTATGCATGGTTACTCAGCAATAGTAATCGGAGTCTCAGCAGGCGGTATGAATGCCCTGAAGACTATTCTATCGGTTTTACCGGCAAATTTCTCTTTGCCTATTATTATAGTGCAGCACATGGCCGCGGATTCTGACAGTTATTTGATTAGTTATTTAAACGAGAGATCATCAGTGAAAGTTAAGATGGCAGAGATAAGAGAAGAAATTAAAGGTAATACAGTTTACATTGCTCCGCCTGCTTATCATTTATTGATAGAGGATGATTATACCTTCAGTTTTACAGCGGACCCATACGTCAATTATGCACGCCCATCGATCGATGTACTTTTTGAAACCGCTGCCAGTGCTTATGGTTCTCAACTGGTTGGAATAATCCTTACCGGTGCAAATAGCGATGGCAGCAAAGGGTTAAAAGATATAAAAGATTATGGAGGGCTGACTCTTGTGCAGGATCCTAAAACAGCGGAGTCTGATTGTATGCCTCTTTCAGCAATCAACACGGTCGATGTTGACTATATTCTGAATCTCGATGAGATTGGCCCCTTTTTGAAGAGAGAATTTCATGACAATTTATAAAAACAACATTCCAGATAATAATATAATGCAGACAGCATCAGATTCCATGATCAAAGATAGGTATATAAAACCGAAAATACTATTAGTTGACGATGTCGAAACAAATTTATACGCAATGAAAAAGGTTCTGTCCGATTTGGTTGCAGAGATCATAACAGCTAAATGTGGAGAGGAAGTCCTTGCTCTAGTGCTACAATATGAATTCGCATTGATTCTAATGGATGTAAACATGCCTGGTATGAGCGGGCACGAAACAGCAGAGTTGTTGCGTGGAAATGATAATACAAAACATATACCTATACTATTTGTAACGGGTATCAGCAAAGATGATGAGTGTATATTCAAAGGATATGATGTCGGAGCTGTTGACTATCTTTTTAAACCTGTAAATACTCATATTCTCAAGAGTAAAGTAAATATATTTCTTGAATTGTATCTGCAACGAAAAGCAGTAGATGTTGTTGATAAACTTGAGCGCGAGATTTATGAACGACAAATTGTAGAAAAATCTCTACTTGAAAAAACACAGGCCTTATCTCAATCCAATTATGAACTTGAACAATTCGCCTATGTCACCTCGCATGATCTCCATGCACCGTTAAGAGCAATTGACAATCTTTCTCAGTGGATAGAAGAAGATTTGAAAGAAATTCTTACTGGGGATTCAAAGAAACACATGGAATTATTAAGAATGCGTGTCCATCGATTAGAAAAAATGATTGATGATATTCTGCAATACTCCCGCGCCGGAAAGAATGGTATTGAACCTGAGATAGTTGATGTCAGAAAACTAATCATGGAGGTAATCGAAATGCAAGATCCTCCTGAACAATTTGTGATTAATTTAGGTGACTCGATGCCTACATTCCAGACTTCGAGAATAGCCATGCAGCAGGTATTTACCAATTTGATAGGTAATGCCATCAAACATCATGAATCGAATAATGGTTGTATTGATATAACAGTCCGTGAAACGGAAATGTTTTATGAATTCAGGGTTTCTGATGATGGTCCGGGGATACCTTCTGAATTTCACGAAAAAGTATTTTTATTGTTTCAAACCCTCAAACCTCGTGATCAGGTTGAGGGAACCGGTCTTGGTCTTTCATTGATCAAGAAGCTTATGGAACGCATTGGGGGATCTGTACAATTGCAATCTAGCCTTGGAAAAGGGGCGACATTTGTAATACGATGGCCAAAATCAACTAAGAAAAAAGAGGAATAATGTCTAATCCCAAACCAATGAATATCTTGCTTGTTGATGATGATATCATAGACGTAGAGTCTATCAAGCGCATCTTTTTGAATTCCGGTATTACACATTCAATAATCGTAGCTTATGACGGTATTCAGGCTTTATGCATGCTCAGATCCGGAGAAGTACCACGACCCAGGATTATACTACTTGATCTTAATATGCCCAAAATGAATGGGATTGATTTTCTAAAAGAAATCAGGAGTGATCAGCAGTTGAAGTATTCAATTGTTTTTGTTCTTACAACATCCAATGCTGAAAAGGACAGGTTAGCTGCTTATGACTTTAACGTTGCTGGATATTTTACTAAAGATAAAATAGTCAAGAATTCTTTGAAGCTTGTTAAAATGCTGGAATTCTACTGGAATATAGTTGAAATGCCTTTAGGAGATAAAAATGCAGAGCCCTCTAAAAATTCTGTTAGTTGATGACGATGAAGTTGATCGGATAGCTATCCACAGAGCACTTATAGGTATGAATGGTAGCGTAATCATTGATGAAGCTGTTAACATGTCGTCCGGTCTTGAAAATCTAAAAACAAATCAATATGATTGTGCCATTGTGGATTATCTTTTGCCTGATGGTGATGGAGGTCTGTTTGTTAAGGAAGCAGCCAGTTGGGAGGGGTGTAGTACTCCAATTCTTATCCTTACCGGGAGGGGAAATCTGGACATTGACATGAAAGTAATGGAACTTGGTGCTGCTGATTACCTGGAAAAGTCTGATATTGTTGCAAACATTCTTGGAAAAGCGATCCGATATGCTATTAGAAATCAACTAAATCTGACAAAATTAGAAAATGTAAACACAAAACTCCAGGAACTTGATAAACTAAAATCAGAATTTCTGTCAACGGCATCTCATGAACTAAGAACACCCCTCACGATAATAAAAGAGTATATTTCTCTTATACTTGATGGAATTACCGGAAAGATTACTCCGGATCAGACGGAATGTCTTAAGTCTGCTCTTAACAATTGTGATCGACTTGGCCATCTCATAAATGATATTTTGGATTTACAACGGGTAGAATCAGGTAAGCAGCAGTTTCATCGTAGCCGAACAGACATTACAGCACTTATAAAAGAAAGTTTAAATGACTTTTCGATTAGATGTAGGACCAATAACCAGAAGTTGGAACTTGTATTGGATGATAACCTGCCCATGGTTCTCTGTGATCAACCTAAGACAACGCAGATTATTGTAAATTTAATAGGTAATGCCTGTAAATTTACTCCCTCAGGAGGAAAAATTACTATCAGTGTATTTATTAAAGGCGAATCCACCGATTTTGTAACTATAGAGGTAAGAGATACCGGGGTGGGTATTAGTGAAGAAGACCAGATTCGAATATTCAAAAGTTTTACTCAAGTTGATAGAGTTGACGGACCAGGTCCAAGAGGTACCGGGCTTGGTTTGACGATTGTAAAAAACTTTGTGGATTTACAGGATGGGGATATTACTCTTAAGAGCAGTCTTGGGCAAGGCAGTTCATTCTCATTTACCCTTCCACTATTCTCTGAAACCAAAGAATTGGTAGCGTTTATAAATGATCGTTATGCTGTAGTCAATGCTGAAGGGAGAACACTTTCTATAATATTTATAAAGCTGGTACATAGATCAATTACTAACAATTTGCATAATCAGGAAATATGGGTAGAATCTATGGAGCGGTTGGATAAGTGTTTTCAGGATATGTTACGTCGTAAAAATGATGAAGTGCTTGTTCAAACACAAAGCGGGATATTGGTTGTAGCCGCTGATACAAATATTCAGGGATATACACAATTGAGGAAGAGAATCGAAGAGACTATTCTGAGAGAAATTGATAACGATATCTCTTTATTCATTGCTGGAGGTATGGTCGTTATAGAGAATTCTGTTAAAGAATGGATAGAAAAAATTGAATGGCATCCCGTGGACCCACACGAACTGAGTCAATGTCATAGAATATTAATAGTAGATAATGATTCTGAAATTATAGATGTTATAACAAGAATATTGAAATCAACTGATCCCAGCTTACAGATCAGCTCGACGAACAATGGATTCGAAGGTTGTCTTCGCTTCGGAGAACTGAAGCCTGATTTACTAATTCTTGATATCAAAATGTCTGATTTTGATGGTAAGCAAGTTCTCAAGTCAATTAAGGATAGTGCTTCAAGACAAAGGGCGAAAATATTAATTATTTCGGGGTGCGAAGAGAGATTCAATGAGATGATGAATCTTGGCGCTGATGATTGTCTGGCAAAACCATTCAACATGAATGAATTAGTTGGCAAAGTACAAGCTTTATTGAATGGAACTAATGACGAAGTATTGTCAGAAAATCATTTAACGATGGTTAATCAATAATTATTTTTTAATAGGAGGTTCTAATGTCAAAGGGAAAAGTACTAATTGTAGATGACGAGCCTGATATCATTCGTGCAATCAGTATGCGTTTAAAGGCTGAAGGGTACGATGCTGTTGCTGCAATGGATGGTATGCAAGCTGTAAATATGGCTATGAAAGAACACCCCGATCTGATCATTCTTGATATTGGTTTACCTGCAGGTGATGGCCATTCAGTTGTTGAGCGTTTACAGGCATCTACGATAACATGTACTACACCGATAATATTTCTGACTGCGAGAACATCAGAAGAAGATTATAAGAAGGCCATGAGTCGTGGTGTTAATAGGTATATTACAAAACCCTTTGATCCTCAGGAATTGATTTCTTGTGTTGCAAGTCTGATCACAGGTGTAACTATCGATAATCAAAAAGCCAATTAACCATAGGACTCTAAATTACCCTACGATTATTTGCTACTAAGAGAGAATTATTATGATTTAGCATAATACAATCAAAGTTGAATTAGGAGAAGGTAAAGAATAGGTATAATGATTGAGGAGAAAAATCATAAATCCCAATCACCAATATTGACAATAAAAATAGAAAATGATAACTCATCAGATGGATAAATTCAAGCTGATGATAAAATATTAACTCAAAATTGTGATGGTAAAATATGTCTAAAGGTAAAATACTGGTAGCGGACGATGAAGAAGAGATCGTAAAATCTGTTTCGCTCCGATTAATTTCTAACGGGTATGATGTAGTAACAGCCCGGGATGGCATCCATGCCGTAACTGTGGCTGTGAAAGAAAAGCCCGATGTGATCATTCTGGATGTATGTATGCCGGCTGGAGATGGACATCTTGTTGCAAAACATCTAAAAGACCTTATCAGTACATGTGAAATACCAATTATATTTTTAACAGCAAGGACAGATGAAGAGGATTTCCAAAAAGCTTACCTGGAAGGAGTATCAAAGTATATCACGAAACCTTTCAACCCAAATGAACTTATGGCTGCGGTTTCTGAATTGATAGTCACTGCCTGTAAGTAGAAGGTAGATTGAGACAGCTTGCTCTTCTCAATTTATATATTATTAGAATATCAATATTACGAAACAAAGCTTTATAATGACTCTGTTGTTGCGTTAACATCTAAAGCCAAGGGCAGGAGAAATATTTCGATTGATCTTCCTGACTGTTGTTTTATTAGTTCAGGCAGGGTCCTATAAAACTGCTTTATTATGGCTGTTTCGTATAGAATAATCGAATTCAGATATTAAGACTTATAATTGCGAACTATTCTTTAGATGGGCTAAGTAAACACGTTACAAACGTTAAGCTGTTCATTATTATGGAAAATTTGGGTGAGTGTATAATAAAGCGGGGGCAATTAGACGATCTTCGCAACTTTTTACTATTTGAATTCATCAATATTGATAAAAATATCAGTCAAATTGTTAAAATATACTTTTGAGAGAGAGTTTCTTAACAGAATGGTCGAAAAGACTACTTGAGTTAGAGTAGGGGAGAGAACAAATTCACAAGAGAGTTAAATTTTGCCATAGTACACTATCTTAAAATTGAGGTTCTATTAAAACAGCCACAATTCATTAGAAAATGTGGCTGTTTATTAGTTCTAAATCAATATTTTATTAACACGCAGGTGGTGGTGGACCACTCTTGAATATATAATTAACCAAATAAACAAGATCGGCAACATCAATAGGTAATCCAGGGGTAGTTTCATAATTGTCAACATTGCCTTCCTCAGAACATAGTGGTGGAGGTCCGCTTTTAAAAAGAAAATCTACTAAATATACTAAATCAGCAACATCAATGGGAACCCCTGGTGTAGTCACTACTCGATCAACATTCCCTCTTGTTACACAGCAGCTCCATGGTATCCACGGACAATAATCAATATTGTTACTTACTTCATTGCCCAGTCCTTCAGTCGAAAAATATTCGGGTGTAATATTGATCATGTTTGTAACAGAATAACAAATTCCGATTTCAGCTTCATTGGCACCCGCTATGTCTTCCGGACCATCAGAAGCTCCCCAGAAGTTGTTTTTAAAGTCATGTGGAGTGGACGAATTTGTCCAGGCACCATATCCATTATTACTGATAGTGTTGTCGTTAGCGATAACAGTTGCGTGGCTTCCGGAATCTTTAGCAATAACCCCATAGCCCCAATCCTGTATAGTTGAGTTTGTAATAGTTGCACTTACATTGTCACCCATAGCCCAAATACCGATGCCATGACTTCGTGGCAATGAAATCCCGGTTATTATAAGATTATTTAAAGTCACATTTGTCGGTGTTGCGCGATCATTTGATTTCCCGTTGAATATATCATCATATGGCATAACATTTGCAATGTTAGGAAAATCAATATCAGACTTGAAATCACCATAATCTCTAATACTTACGCCAGCCTCTTTATTATCACCTGTTGATGGCGTAATGACAACTCCATCAACTGAACCACTTGATTCCTGGTACAGGATTCCTGTTTGACAATTGGAGGTAATATTTGCTCCATTAATATCAACATTTGTGCCATTAAGAAAGATCATACCACTGGCGGTATAAGTTGTGTCATCATATGAAATATCATAAACGTTACAATTTTCAACAATTCCGTTTGAACCATAACCAAATTGGATACCATTTTGAGCCGTTGTAGATGTCAAGCCATGACCAAACACATTACAATTACTGACATTAGCTGTAAATCCAGCTCCATTGATTACAATGCCACCCTTTTGGAAGTCATTTATATCAACGTAGTTAAGGTTGATTGTATATGGTCCACCGGTTGAGTTGGCAGTATAGACTGCAACACCATGTTGGGTACCACTAAATGGAGTGTTTCGAACACTTACAATATCAACATTTGAGATTGTTCCTCCTGCATTCCAAAAACCAATTCCTGTAAATCGATAATTATCATTACCTCTTCCCAGACCATCAATTGTAAAACCATCAAATACAATTTCAGGACCATGAATATATACTATCGGATAATTATCAGCACTTCCCGGAGTTGTGAAATACTCAACAAGATTAGCAGGTGATTGAATCGTAGTAATATCTTTCCCAGCACCGTAGATTTGAAGTTCTTTTCCGATAGAAACTTGCTCTTCATAAATTCCAGCTGCCACGTTAATATAATAACCCCCCGCAGCCGCATCAATTCCATCTTGGATGGTCATATGGCTGCTTTCGAGTGTACCAGTGGTTAATGGATCATCGTCGTAAACGGTAACCGGGCCTAAGCCATCACATGAATTTGGAACTGGCTGAAATCCTATAATTCCGGTTTGATCGTCTGTATCATTAGACAGGAAAGGCAGGAAATTTACATCGGCTGAAACCGCTGTCTGCACATCATATGCATCATCTGAACCCCACCAGTTGCAAGTCATTGATAAGCTAAAATCACCCGTTGGTGGTATTTCTGTATAATCATTCACCAGTTTTACGCCAAGCGTATTCCCAGTAATTGAATTTTCAAACACAGTTGTACTGTTGGTAAACCCGGCCTCAGAAGCAAGTAAAAATGCATTTGCTGTATTCTTTATATAATTATTTGTAAAACTTGCATCTTGATTTCCACTTGCATATCCCCAAATCTCAGTTGTACTGTAAATACCGACTGAATTGGCTTTATTCTGCCCGTCTATCACGTTGTTTGTAAAACTAACTGATAACGGTGTTGGTGAATAACTACCTACGGAACAAAGTCCAACATCTGAATTTGTGATTGTGTTACCTGAAACTAAAACATTAACGTAGGGAGCAAATACAAATATGCCATAACCACAATCACTTATAATATTATCAATGATTTGATCAGCAGAAGTTGTATTGTTATCAGTGTGAATACCCGATCCGCAGGAACTAACATTGTTGCCTGAATAGGTTACTCCTGTTGAATGATTGGATACAATACCATCATTTGAGTTGGATACAGTGTTGCCCGTAAATGATCCGGTACCTGCCCAGTTCATTATTGCAATAGATGCAGCCTCACCATTAACATTTGTAACCGTATTATTGGAGATGGTAAATGATCCTCCAGTAGAAGCATAGATCCCCCGCAGGTAAATGTTTTTAACTAATACATTATTAATATTTAAATTATTAAAAGTACCGGCAACATGGTTGGTAATGATCCCGTTGCGTGCATCGATATCTGCATCATTAAAAACAATTCCACTTGTTAAACCAGGATTATCACCGTCAACTGTCAAATCCCGAATGATAACATTATCAGCTTCAACCAAAATCACATTACTTGAGCCTGCTGGTATAGAACCACCGCCCCCTGGATTTGGTGCCGAAAATGCTGGTATTATTATGGTACCTGCCTTGCTCTCACCAAAAATTGTCAAGGACTTGTCAACAACTATATTCTCATTGTATGTTCCATCAGCTACATTAATTGTATCACCTTCAATAGCTGCATCGATAGCAGCCTGAATTGTGACATAATCCACAGGAACGTTTATTGTAGCAGCCGAAGCTGTTCCAACGCATAGTGCTAATGCTATCAGCATTGATAAAGAAATAATAAATGTCTTTTTTTGTTTCATATCGTCCTTCCTAATTACCCAGATTGCATATAAATCCTACCGATATCAATCATTATTTAATTGTTTCAAGACAATTTTAGCCCACATGATGAATACCTGCGTTGTAGGAAATTGTGTATAAATTTAAAATTTATCTCTTAGTTGAATACTTAAGGAAAGTTCTTAAATTTATAAATTTCAAAAAAATATTGTAAAACTTAACAAATCCTAGATTTATTGTTCTCCTTTCCTTAGTTAAAATTGTGCCACTGTTATACCTGCGAATCTGTAACAGTCAACAAGGTTAGTACATACGTGAAAGTATCTTCAGTTTTTTAATTTATGTGATTTAATTTTGAATCTCTTCATTTCCTGCAATATTGCAATACCTGCTTACACTAATATCCCTAAAAGTATATAGGTATTCTAGTCCATTTGGTCAAGTAATTAATTTGTTGAAATTTTAGCGAGGTTTATAATACAACGAATTATTTGTTTTTGTAGCTATTATTTTGATATTGAATTATTTTGAATAAAGAATATTAAGTAGCTTTAGGGTTGAGTTGTAATATAATGGTAGTCAGTAGCTTATAAGTAAGCGGGGTTAATGTTACCATACACAGAACTTTTAGGATGAGTTATAAAATGAGGGGAGTGAATAACTAAGATAAAAGTTATGCTATCTTACCAAAAAATTGGTAATGATTGTTTTTGAGGTCCAGAATTTCAATTTTATTTTGTATTACTCATGTCGAAGTGCTTCAATCGGGTCCAGCATAGCAGCTTTTCGAGCCGGATAAAAACCAAAGAACACACCGATTGTAGCAGCAAACAAGAAAGAAATAACTACTACACTCGGAGTAATGATTGCCTGCACCGAGGTCCAATGGTTAAGACCCATAACAACTGCAAGCGATATAGCTATACCGATTAAACCACCACTAACACTCAAAACAACCGATTCAGTAAGGAATTGAACCAGTATGTCGCTTTCTCTGGCACCAACCGATAAACTGTACGTATACCAATTTCACGTGCTTGTTCAGTTACCGATACCAGCATGATATTCATAATGCCTATACCTCCAACAAGGAGGCAGACTACGGCAACTGAAGCCAGTAATAGCGTCCGTCATTGTTTCAGGTGATTAAGTTACAGTAGTCATTATTTCCGTTTGGCTACGAACAGAAAAATCATTATCATCATCA
>JBDRQG010000366.1:0-19137 GCA_043826475.1 bacterium | reverse complement strand
TCAGCCACATCGTTTGAAGGTGCCAATGCTGCATCAGATGTATTGGCGGAATTGGTCGGTATAGATGATGGATTATAGCTGTCTTCTGTTAGCGGTACATTTATATCTGAAACCTGTCCCGGCATAGTATTATCGGGAGACGATTGGTAATAATGACGGGGCGTGCTATTACTTTTTATATCATTGATTAATTGCTGATAATGCTGCAATAGATTATTGGCGAAACCTGAGAATAATCCTGTAATATCCATTGTTTTTTTCCTTCCTTCGAATGTTTACCTATTTTTTTAATATCGGCAGATCGATCGATCAGTTAATTCTGCTAAGGATTATATTGATTTTTTAGTTATTATTACTTTCATTTTCAGGGAATTTGATATAAACTTCGAATTGATATATTTGTGCCGTTTTGAAACGGTTAACTGAAAGTAAATAATAAGATAAACGATAGGTAGATTATTATGAGCCCCGCTGACAAAGAAACCCTGTCTGCCCTGACAGCAGGAATCCAGTCTGAAGTTGCCAGTTATGTATTTTACAGGGAGGCAGCTATCAAAACAGATAATAAAGAAGTTAAGGGGATTTTAGAAAAGCTGGCAATTGAAGAAAAACAGCATTTCCAAATTCTGGAAAGACAGTATGATTCCCTCGTTCGCAGTGAAAAATGGATCACCACTGCTGATGCTTTAAGGCAGGAAGGTCTCCCGGAAATCGACGAAGACATGAGCCGGAAACATCAGGACATGATCGATGAAGTGGCTAATACCGATTCATTAAGCGAAATTCTGGATATCGCCCTGAGGCTGGAACTGGAAGCCCGAGACCTTTTTAAAGTATCGGCTGGCCGTTGCCAATCGGAAACTGGCAAAAAAATGTATACTCAATTGGCCGGTATCGAAGAAGGTCACGCTGCTAAAATAAAAGATATGATGAAAAAATACAGCTGATAAGTTTTGAAAAAATAGTTATTAAAAAGCCATCTATGATGGCTTTTTTTATGGTTACTAAAATATTTTGTTGAATACAGATTATAAAAATGTATTACTGATATCATGAATTATCTTAATTGGATAGAACTTTCCAGCAAAGCGCTTGGAAATAACATCGCCTCCCTGTCAAAATTGGCTGGAAAACGAATTCTGGCTGTATGCGTTAAATCAAATGCTTACGGTCATGGTTTGCCGGAGATTGTTGGAGATCTAATTTATAATTCCAAAGTTGAGTATCTCACTGTTCATTCAATTGAAGAAGCTATAAAATGCCGGGCAGCAGGATGGCAGCGATCTATAGTTATTTTGGGTCCGGTACATCCATCAGAGTTAAAAGAGGTAATCGAACATCATCTCGAACCGGTAATTTTCGACAGGCAAAGTCTCACTTCCCTGGGAAAATTAGGCGATAAGTATAAAAAGAAAATCAAAACTCATTTAAAATTAGAAACCGGTACCAACCGGCAGGGCTTGCAGGAAAGGGAACTGCCAGAGATTGCTGAAATCTATAAAAAATATAAATCACTTGGTAAGCCCTATGGGGTTTCGACCCACTTTGCCAATATCGAAGACACCACCAATCACAAATACGCCGAGGAACAACTAGCTCTTTTTAATCATCTTGTTAAAAAACTTAACGAATTAAAAATCCCTCCCTCTATCCGACACACGGCCTGTTCAGCCGCTTTAATTCTGTTTGATAAAACCCGTTTTGAAATGGTCCGCCCCGGAATTTCTGCTTATGGCCACTGGTCATCAAAAGAGACCTATCTCTCCTATCGCTTAAGCGGTGGTGATAATAGTCTGTTTAATCCCGTACTAAGCTGGAGATGCCGGATTACTCAGATAAAAAATGTAGAGGCTGATAGTTTTATTGGGTATGGTTGTACCTATAGGACTACAACTCCATCTAGACTAGCGGTTTTACCAGTCGGTTATGCTGATGGCTATGACCGCGGATTATCAAACAGATCATATGTTCTTATCAAGGGGAAGCGGGCTCCTATCCGGGGGCGGGTCTGCATGAATCTGATGATGGCTGATATAACCGATATTAAAGGGGTCAAACTTCATGATCAGGTTACCCTGATAGGCTGTGATGGAACCGAAGAAATCAAAGCCGAAGATATGGCCGGATGGGCTGGGACGATTGCGTATGAAATTTTGGCTCGGATTTCACCAATAATACCAAGGATTGTGATAAAATAGTACAAAGTATCTCTTTTTTTATCAAAATTAACTTGTTTTTTTATTTGACATAACTCGATAGAAACTATTAAGATAGCAGTTAAGGTGTCAATTATTAATTATTATTCTATTGACATAGGAGAAGCAGACTCTTATTATTTCTTGTGAACCATTTCACATATTAGTTGTTGTTAAGTAAACTGGTATGTTATAAAAAATGTAATTTAATTCCCTGCGAGGCAGGATTTGCAGAAAAAAATATCGGAATCGACAATACATCGCTTGTCTCTTTATTACAGAGCATTGTCTCTGTTGGAGAAGGAAAACTTTGAAACGGTCTCCTCCAAGGAATTAGCCAAGCGAGAAAAATTAACACCTGCTCAGGTCAGAAAAGATCTTTCCTTTTTTGGATCGTTCGGCACCAGAGGGCTTGGATATCCGGTAATTGATCTTAAGAAAAAGATTGCCTCTATTCTTGGCATAGACCGTGAATGGAAAGTCGCTTTGGTTGGGATTGGTAATATAGGATCGGCTCTGGTAAGTTATAAGGAATTTATCAAACAGGGTTTCCAGATCGTGAAATTGTTTGATAATGATCAGCGCAAGATTGGCTCCAATCATAAAGGGATTATTGTTGCTGATATAAATAATATTGAACAGGAAATCCGGAAAGACGGCATCCAGATGGTAATTATGGCGGTTCCGGCAACTGTAGCACAGTACATCGTCGATGATGTAGTTAAGGCCGGGGTAAAAGCAATTCTCAATTTTGCTCCGATCAATCTAAAAGTTCCACCGGATGTAGCGATTCGGACCGAGAATATGTCTATGGAACTTGAATATCTTTCATTTGGTTTGACAAACAAAAAGCCTGAGACATTTTCCTGATTTAATAAATAGACCTCTGTTCAAGGAAGAGCGGAGGATACCTCTTCTGAGCGTCCTTTTGACGCGGCGGTCCGCCAAAAGCGGACCGTTTTTTTATATGGGCATCCAATCCCAACTATCCCTTGCTTTTGGGGAACATTTAATGTTTTATCTGTATAACCGATATGAGAAATATGAATAGATATAACTACACCTTACCGATAATTATTGCTCTCTGCATAATAATTGCAGCTACTGCTTACAGCAGCGACTCTACTCAGTTATATATCCAGTCGGCCGGGATGGCGCTAAAAAGCGAAAACTTCCCCAAAGCAATTGAAAACTATAACAATGTTCTCAGATTAGATCCGGAAAATTTCGAAGCTTTGAAAAATCTGGGGGTTGCCCATTCCTCTCTGGGAAATGATAAGCTGGCTATCGAGTTTTATACTAAAGCACTGGCTATCTACAAGTTGGATCCTACTATTGCCAATAATCTCGGTGCCATCTACAGCAATCAGCGCAATACCGGCAAAGCTATCGAATATTTCGAACAGGCTGTCGCCCTTGATTCCACCAACTACCTCCACCTGACAAATCTGGGGATGGAATATTCTAAAACCGGCCGGATAAGCAATGCTCTGAAAGTATTACGTAAAGCTCAATCTCTGAGTCCCGATAATCCGTTGATTCCATATTCTCTGGGAATCTGCTTTGCCGCCTCCAATTCAATGGACAGCGCCGAAATATATTTTGAACGGAGCGTGGCTCTTGGGGGGAAAACTGTTGATTTGTATTATCATCTCGGTTTGGTAAAAAATAGAATAAAAAAATTGGATGAAGCTGAATCTTATTACAAAAAAGTTCTCGAAATAAATACTAATCATATAGGCTCTTTGCAATCACTGGGTTTAATCTATTTTACCAATGGTGAATATTTAAAAGCTCAGGAGCAATTTCGCCGCGCAATTGAAATCGATTCCACTTATTATCCCGCCTGGATCGGCCTGGGAGCATCATCCTCGTTGAGTGATCAATACCCGAAAGCTGATTCTATATTAAATCGCCTGCTTGCTGTGGATACCGCTATGGCCCTACAGATGATGGATATCATCACTGCTAAACAACAGCAGAAAAATAAAATGCTGCGAGATCAGGCCAAAGATTCTGTCAAAAACTGATAATTAGCTTTATTTAAATTATTTTCTTTTCCCCAATTAGTTGGATTCAAATGTTGTAGCAGGTCTTGATTCGCCGAGGCGAATTATGACCTGTCACATTATTTTCCGTGCAAAGTAAAAAACTATTACACTCCTTCCAGGCGGACCAAAGCCTGACAGAACAACGAACGGATATAATTATCGATTGACACTTAATGGCATAATTAATTATATTTTTTATACAATTTATAATTAATTAGCCAGGGTTACATAAACCCAATTTGGTTTGTATTCATAATTAGGCTAAAGGCAGTTTCGATATAATGGCTGAATAAGTCGGAGGTCATATGCAATGTGTAGTTAAAATAGGGCGATATGCATTAGTTTTATTATTACTATGCGCACTGATTGTATCCTGTTCCAAAAACTCAACCGGATCAGATGATGATGGGGATGGGGATACAGAGGATATTTTCCCACCCTCTGCAATCTCTGACATGTCCCTTGTCTCAGTAACAACAAGTTCCATAACTCTTCAATGGACCGCTCCGGGTGATGACAGCACAACCGGTGTTGCTTATGAATATGATCTCCGTATTTCTGATGATACCATCACCTCAAATAATTTCTTACTTGCCTTCCGATTTGATGATATTGATTCTCCGGTACCGGCAGGCTTGACACAAGTTTGCACTATAAATGATTTAACGTCAGGGCAAAAATATTATTTCGCAGTCAAAACAAGAGATGATATCGGTAATTGGAGTAATATTTCCAATGGTATAAGTACAACTTGTCTTACCAACCAGGTAGTCGTTTTCCCCGATACCGTTCTGGAACGATTGGTCCGTGAAGAATTAAGCTTACCCACCGGTGATATTGAAACCTCTGATCTTCAGAACCTGGTTGAGTTGTTTGGAGACAATCAGGGGGTTACAGATTTAACCGGACTGGAATATTGTTTTGCTTTGGTACGGCTTGGAATGATGAGTAATAATATAAGCGATTTGACTCCGTTAGCCGGTCTAACTTCATTGGATATGATTAGTCTTATAGACAATAACGTTACTGATCTATCTCCGCTGATAAATCTTGTGAATCTGAAGGGACTGTTCCTGGGTCAAAACAATGTTAGTGACATTTCACCTCTGCAATATGTAACTTCTTTAGAGCATATACGACTTAATGAGACTAATGTCACAGACTTCTCTCCAATCTATGATCTCCCGGCTTTAAATGAACTGGATCTATCAAATAATTCTCTGGGAGATATTGGATTTATATCCAATTTTACTCAGATTAAAATCATATATCTAACCAGTAATGGGATTTCAAATACAACGCCTCTGGCTGCACTTACCGGACTGGAAAAATTAGGTCTGGTATTTAATCAGATCACTGATGTCTCAGCTCTTTCTGGTTTAACCAGCCTCATAGAATTGGATTTAAGATATAATCAAATTACTGATATCTCACCTTTAGTATCAAATTCCGGTTTGGGGAGTGGAGATGAACTATATCTTACTAATAATCCGTTAAACCAGACATCACTTACAACCCACATTCCAACCTTGGAAGCTCGGGGAGTGACGGTTTATCATTAGATTATAAAAAAGGCAGGATCATAAAATGGATCCTGCCTTACATCTAATTTTTAAAAATCAAAATATTTATAATTATAAAACTACTTTGGTTTCCGTGCCGACAACTTCACCGAAGCCACTTTATCTGCGTATCTATCAACTACTTTACCATCGATAGATTTATTACTCCCCCCACAGCTACAGCCATCACCGGAAAGGGTTCTTAATGTCTCATAATTGTAAACCATCTTATCGACAATCTTAACATCCTCAAACCCGGCCTTTTTTACCAACTGAATATATTCTTCTTCCTCCACCGCCCCGGCAATGCATCCCACCCAGGCAGTGATATCATCACGATATGATTCTGGCAAATTTAGTGTTACAATATCGGAGACCAGCATCCGCCCTCCCGGTCTGAGGACACGGAAGGCTTCGGCGAAAACACTCTCTTTTTCGGGTGAAAGATTTATAACGCAGTTGGAAATAATGCAGTCAACCATATTGTCAGAGATAGGCATATTTTCCATTTCACCCAGAAGTACCTCGGCATTGTTAATGCCTGCTTTTTGAAGATTTGATTTGCAGGTTTTAATCATCTCCGGGGTCATATCCAGCCCGATAACTTTACCTCGAGGACCGACTTTACCGGCGGCTAAAATCAAATCCAAACCGGCGCCGGAACCAAGATCCAGCACCACATCCCCCTGTTTGACATCAATAAAATTAACCGGATTGCCGCATCCAAACGAAGTGACCCCTTCCGGCATATCTTTTATCTGATCATCGGAGTAACCAGCCAATTGCACAAAACGAACAGCCGCTTCCGGATCAAAATCTGTGCTGGTTCCACAACAGGTCTGTTTTTGTGTAATAGCCGTACCATAATGTTGTTTAACGGCCTGCTTTATTTCGTTGCTGGATCTTTTGGAAGTCATTTTACCCTCAATTTAAATTTACTCTTATTACTTAATTATAACCCATAATTCTGTAAAAGGTGAACGAAAAGTTATAAAATAACTTTTCTCTTGCTCTTTTTCTTTAATTTAGAGTAATTAATGACAAATAAACTATTCCGTTGGGGGTGGCGAATAAAAACCCGCCTGAGAACATACCCCCCAGACCTGATCCGGGTAATACCGGCGTAGGGAAACGGAGATGTAGAAAGCATCCCCTTTTGTTTCGTGGTTCACGGAACAACCTTCGAACAGGACGGAATCTTGCGTAAACACAATAGTGAAGCGAGGTTACTGTCATGCATCATCTAAAATCAATTGTATTAGTAATGCTTTTACTAATCACCAAGGTTGAGGCATTTGAAATCACGGGGAAAGTTGTCAATCAGGAGAATGAGCCCCTGTTTGGTGTCTCAGTGGTTACAAATCAGTCGGGGGTAGGAACCCTGACAGACACCAATGGAGTTTTTATCTTAGAATACGACGCCAAAGTGGAGTGGGTAACATTTTCATCAGTTGGCTACCAATCAAAACAATATCAGGTTGCCGATGTCCCATTTGTGGTGATGCTCGATCAAATATATTACAATGAAGAGCCCATAATAGTAACAGCGGATAGAGCCCAAAGAGGCATCACCCCGATAGCCTATAATAATCTGACTGAAGATGAAATCAAGCGGGATCATACTGTAGGAGAATTTCCGATGCTTCTGAACTCTACTCCCAACCTTTATGCTTTTGCTGACGGAGGGGTACCTCTTGGCTACAGTTATGTTAAGGTGCGAGGATTTGATGATAAGCGAATCGCAACTTATATCAATGGCGTGCCACTAAATGACCCCGAAGATCAGGCTACATATTTTACCGATCTCCCCGATTTTGCCGCCAATATCACCGACATTCAGATTCAAAGAGGAGTGGGTAATTCTTTGTATGGCGATGCTTCGTTTGGCGGGTCACTCAATATCGTTACCAATGCTTTAAGCCGCACACGTGGCGTTACTTTAACAACAGGCTATGGTGAGTATACTTCGGTGGGTAAATCAATCAGCGATGTCTATAAGCAGAGTATTGAATATTCATCCGGTTTAATTGATGGCCGCTGGGCATTCACAGGAAGATTCTCAAAACAAAAAACCGGCGGGTATCGGGAAAACAGCTGGTACGAAGGCTGGGCCTATTATTTCTCTATGGCGCGTATCGATCCCCGAATGACCACCGAGCTATATGTCTATGGCGGGCCTATCCGAATGCACTTATCATACTATGGCTCTATTAGAGAGAATATAAAAGAAAACCGTCGTGATAATCCCCTTACTTACAGTAATGAAACCGATAATTTTAACCAGCCGCATTATCATCTGCATAACAGATATAAGCTGAGCAACAATGCAACCCTTTCTAATACGTTCTATTATATTCGAGGTGTCGGTTATTACGAACAGTTAAAGACTCTCGAGAATAATCAGGATTTTCTGGAATATAATCTTGATACCGCTTTCATCAGTGTTGACACCGCCAATCTCGTCCGTCAGCAATGGGTGAAAAAAAATCAAATTGGCTGGAATCCCCGTTTGGATATCGAACACGCACATGGAACCCATAGTATCGGCGGATCATTTTATTATTTTGAATCGGACCATTGGGGGCAGATCGCCTGGATTGAGGGAGTCGATCATAATTACATCGACACAAGAGAAAGGTATTATCAATACTATGGAGATAAACAGGTCGGTTCACTGTATGCTCAGGAATATTATAAGCTAAACGACCGCCTTTCGACTCAACTGACAGCTCAACTAAGGTATCAGAGATATAAATTCGATCAGGAAAAGATGGGAGCCTTTTTGGGGCATCAATATGATGTGGACTGGCATTTCTTTTCACCCCGGTTTGGATTCAATTATAAACTCGACAATCAAATTTCTTTATATAGCAATTTCTCGGTCTCTTCACGAACACCGACTGATGCATCGATCTATGATGCCAATGACCCTTTTATATTGCCGTCTCTTGAGATCAAAGATGTCAATGAAGATTCGACTGTATATACCTTTGGTGATCCAACCGCTCATTCGGAACGAGTTTATGATGTTGAGCTGGGTCTGAATTATCAAAGTAGTAAAATAGCCGCAGGTTTAAACCTGTTTTATATGGATTTCAAAAATGAAATTTTGCCATATGGCGGTGTCGATGATGACGGTTTGCTGATAACAGTCAATGCAGATAGATCAATCCACTCCGGCTTGGAACTAACCGGAAAGATTAAAGCCACAAAGTGGCTCTCAGTGGAAGGGAATTTCAGTTACAACTACAATCGCATCAAGGAATATATTGCCAATATCGACGGCTACAATGTTGATTTTGCCGATCAGGTTGTTCCCGGCTTCCCGGATTATATAGGCAACCTGATTACTGATATAAAATACAATGGCTGGCAGGTGGTTGTGCACGAGCGATTCATCGGGAAGCAATATATGGAATTAACCAATGATGATGACTTAGCCATTAATAATTATATGTTAACGACCTTGTCGCTATCTTATAGAGTAGAGAATTTACTCTCAATTGGTGATTTAACAATCACAGGTAAAGTTAACAACCTCTTTGATAAAAAATATGAAGCAGCCGGATATGGCGGTAACTATATTAATGATTGGGAAGCTGCCGAACCGTTTGTGGATAGCTGGGCAGAGTATTATGTCGGACCGGAGAGATCCTTTTATGCCCAGTTAAAGTTGGAGATGTTTTAGTTATAGAATTACAAAACAAGGTCTAATATGACTAATAAAAACGCGTAGGGTGGGGCCTTGTCCCCACCTTCAGAACGGCGGAGACAAGCCTCGCCTCTTCGCGGTCTTGGAAATAGATATTAAATGTTCGAAGCTACTTAAAGATGCATATTCTTGATTACATATTAATAGCCCTTTACCTCGGTGGACTTCTCTTGCTTGGCCTGTGGCGATATCACAAGGGGAGTGATTCGGTTAGCAATCTCATCCTTGGGGGAAGGATGCTGACTTTGCCTGCTTTTGTAGCCAGTCTGGTGTCAACCTGGTATGGTGGTATTCTTGGGGTCGGAGAATATAGTTACAATTATGGTTTATCAAATTGGCTGGTCTTTGGAGCACCGTATTATTTAGCCGCTGGTATCTTTGCAATCTATCTGGCCAAAAAAGCCCGCGAATCGGAAGTCCTGACTATCCCGGAAAAACTGGCTCAAAGCTATGATAACAAAACCGCTGTGGCTGGATCGATTATTATTTATCTGATGACTGTCCCGGCGGCTTATATTCTGATGTTAGGAATATTGGGGCAGTTTTTATTTAACTGGCCCTTCTGGCTAGGCGTAACTTTGGGAACCCTCTTTTCAATTATATATGTTTATTTCGGCGGATTTAACTCAGTGGTCAGAACGGATATCCTGCAGTTTATATTAATGTTTCTTGGCTTTTTTATTCTGCTTATCGCCGTCTATTTCTCCTATGGCGGTATTGATTTTCTGAAAGCAAATGTACCTGATACCCATTTTACCTGGCATGGGGGGAATTCCGGTGTTTATATAGCCGTCTGGTATATTATTGCCCTATCAACTCTGATAGAACCTGCTTTTTATCAGCGCTGTTACGCCGCCAAAACACCCTCTGTAGCAAAAAAAGGGATAATTATATCAATCGCCTGCTGGGCGTTTTTCGATTTTATGACTACTGCTTGCGGACTTTATGCCCGTGCCATTCTACCTGAACTATCCGATCCCCTTGGCTCATACCCAGCCTTAGCTTTAAAAGTGCTGCCGATTGGCCTGATGGGATTATTTGCGCTCTCGTTGTTATCGACGGTAATGTCAACGGTTGACTCATATTCATTTTTAGCTGCCTCGACATTCGGTAATGACATCGCCGGACGCCTTTTCAAACTCAAAGAAAAAGAAATTATCATCTATATTCGTTTTGGACTTATTATTTCTGCAGCCCTTGCTGTTATAATAGCCATCTTTTTCAGGTCGGTAGTTGATATCTGGCATGCCCTTGGTTCGATTGGCACTCCGGCTTTGCTTGTCCCTGTCTTCTCTTCTATTGTCGGCAAGAGAAAAATGCCAGCCCATGCGGCATTTGCCTCAATACTCATGTCAGGCGCAATCTCAACCGTTTGGTATTTATCCAAATTTATGACTACGGATCAATCCTATTGGCTAAGCACAGAACCGATTATTCCCGGCCTTGCCGCTTCATTGATAATATTTCTTATCACTTCAAAAAATAAAATTTAAATAAAAAGGCGTGAGCTCCTTGCAAAAAGTGAGGTATTGTACTATCTTTATCACCTATGAGTGATTCATTATATATGACAAGAGAAGGTGTCACAAAGCTTGAGAATAAATTAAAACAACTCAAGTTTGAAGAGCGCCCAAAAATTGTCGCCGAGATAAAACGTACCAGGGAACTTGGCGACCTTTCTGAAAATGCTGAGTATCATGCTGCCAAAGAGGCGCAGACTCACCTTGAAAGAAAAATTGCTGATATCGAATTTAAGCTCTCTCAGGTTCAGATTATCGACGCCAATGATATTCCCTCGGATAAAGCTTATCTTTTTGCCAGAGTGCTGGTTGAGGATGTTGATGATGGGGAGCAGATTGAATATACCATTTCTCCTCCAGATGAAACCGACATTGACAATGATATTATCTCCGTCAAGTCGCCAATTGCTGCCGCCCTGTTAGGCAAAGGGGTGGGGGAGATAGCCGAGGTAAAAGTACCTGCTGGATCATATAAGTTAAAGATTTTAAAAATCAGTAGGGACTAACAGGCTCAGCCTGTTTTATTATTCTAATTCATACAGCAGAAATTTATCAAACAAAAGATTTGTTAGAATATTCCTGTCCTTTTTAACGAACAGATATTAATAAGAGAGGCTTTTTTTAAAAGGGGGACGGGAATTTATTTTTAGTACTCTTCCTCCTCATCTTCTTCAATCAGACCGCTCACGGGCTCTTCCTCGTAATATCCCTCTTCTTCATCGGTATCAAGACCGGCAAAAGTATAGGCGCATTCGAGCGAACAAAATATCTGCCCATCCTCTCGACGAGCTTTACCGGTAATTTCACATCCACAATTGGCACAAAGCATTGCTGCTACCTCTTAATATCGTAACATCTGTTTAAAAGAGCTTCTTTATTGAAATATATTAAAAATAACATTCCTTCTTGCAAGTGATTTTTTGCATGATTTTCAATTATTTTTATAAACAATTTATCGTCATTTTTATAACGAATTTATAGGTTTTGAAACAATTTATCTTATTTTGTGTTCCAAGCCCTACCGGTAAGAAGACTTACCGGATTATCTGGATTGCCCGATAATAGAGAAGGACATATTTTAATTATTGATAGAGAAAGATTTAAAATGAAAACAGATAGTAAGAATAAATCCATTAACCCCAGCAGTACCGAAAAATCAAATGATAAATTCTATCTGGACAAAATTACAGTAGCCATAGGCAATACCCCCCTGATCAAACTTCAGCGTCTGCCTCAGGAATATGGCGTCAAAGCGACGGTATTGGTTAAACCGGAGTTTATCAACCCAACCGGATCGGTTAAGGACCGGATGGCTGTATATTTGCTCAATGAAGCGGTCCGTAAAGGGGATCTGAAACCGGGTGGAACGATAGTCGAGGGCACATCAGGAAACACTGGAGCAGCAGTGGCAATGTATGCCGCGGCTAATGGCTATAAGGCGATTCTTACCATCCCGGATAAAATGTCAGATGAAAAAATCAATACGCTTAAAGCCTTTGGAGCTGAAGTACATATCTGCAAAACAGCTGTCCTGCCGGATTCGCCTGAAAGCTACTACTCTGTTGCCAGAAAAATACATGAAGATACGCCAAACTCCTTTTTTATCAGCCAATATACCAACCTTGACAATATTGAAGCCCATTATCGTACCACCGGACCCGAAATATGGAAACAGACCGGTGGAAATTTTGATGTTTTGGTTGGCGGAATCGGAACCGGCGGGACTGTTTCAGGGATTGGTCGCTTTATCAAGGAGATGAATCCTGACATTGAAGTGGTTGCCGTTGATCCGATTGGGTCCGTTTTTTATGATTATTTCAAGGATAAAACCATGATCGAACCCCAGACTTATCTGGTTGAAGGAATCGGGGATGATTTCCTCTGTCCGGCTCTGGATTTTTCAGTAATTGATAAAATCTATCAGGTCTCTGACAAGGAATGTTTTTTGGCCACCCGGGCTTTGACCAGAAAAGAAGGAATTTTCGGCGGAGGCTCATCAGGGGGTGCTGTTCATGCTGCTCTGATCCATGCCAAAAATCTTGATGCGGATAAAACGGTAGTGGTTATATTGCCGGATCATGGTGCCAAGTATCTCAGCAAGATTTTTAATGATGACTGGATGCGTGAAAAAGGATTTATTGACTAATAAAATTAGGGTTACAATTGAAAAAGACAAATAATGAAAATAAGTTCGAGACTAAAGCTGTTCATAGCGGCCATGTCTCGCAGGATGGCAGCAACTCGGTTACAACGCCGATATATACAAGCTCTACTTATAGAGTAAAGTATCCTGGCGATGAATCCGGATATGTTTATTCCCGTTGGTCAAACCCGACCCGACAGGCCCTTGAAAGATCTCTGGCTGAACTGGAAAACGGAACTCATGCTTATGCTTTCTCGTCAGGTTTAGCTGCTCTCGATGCGGTTATCAGGCTTTTTAAGCCGGGTGACCATGTTGTTGGTGTTGATGATCTTTATGGCGGCACTAAAAGGCAGTTTAATTTTATAACGAAAACCACCGGAATTGAATTTAGTTATGTCGACAGCCACAATCCTGTTAATTTTGAAAAGGCTATCAAAAAAAATACCAAATGCTTCTGGTTAGAGACTCCGTCCAACCCGTTACTCTATACTCTTGATATTGCAAAAGTAAGCAAAATCGCTCATGATCATAACATCTTGGTTGGAGTTGATAATACCTTTGCCACGCCATATATACAGAAGCCTCTTGATTGTGGGGCTGATATTGTTTTGCATTCCGCATCTAAATATCTTGGAGGACATTGCGACCTGATTGCCGGAGCATTGATTGTCAAGGATGAAAAACTGGCAGAAAAAATCCGTTTCATCCAGTATGGGATCGGAGCCATTTTAGGACCTTTTGAATCATGGCTGGTGCTTCGTGGAATTAAAACTCTTGCCATCAGAATGGAGCGTCATTCTTATAATGCCATCAAAATTGCAGAGTATCTCAAATCTGAAAAAAAAGTAGACAAAGTCTACTTCCCCGGTATTGATGGTGAGCAATTGCCAAATAACATGAAACTTCCGGGCGGGATTGTTACTTTTTCCATAAAGGCTGATTTTGAAGCAGTTAAAAAATTCGTGATGTCCACCAAAGTCTTTGTTTTAGCCGAATCACTTGGCGGAGTTGAATCGTTAATCAATCATCCGGCCTCAATGACCCATGCTTCGATCCCCAAAGAGGACCGCGAGAAAAGGGGCATCAATGATGGATTGGTGCGGTTATCGGTCGGTATTGAACATATCGATGATTTGATTGATGATTTGAAGAGGGCATTTAGTATAATTTAATATACATGTAGTGGCACAGCTTGCTGTGCACCTACAATATTTTCTACTTTAACTGAAAATTTATACCATTGTCTTATGATCCTCTTCCCGGTCGATATCAGAAAGAGTCATAATATCAGCGACCAGAATCGGTTCCACAGCATAAAATCCCTGTCCGTATTTACAGCGTGACTGCAATCCAAATGACCGCGCCATCGCAGTTAAACTTTCAAGGTAGTCTCTCGATTTTTCAGGATTCAAAAATTGTGATTTATGGGCTGACAGAGCTTTGATCCATTGGTCGTAATGAGTAGAGATATCAATAACAAAATTGGGCGTGATTCCCGGCGGTAAAAAGTAATGAAAAATTCTTTCAACGAGATGCGGCTCGCCATCCATTTTTGCCTTTTTAAGGGAGGCAAGATGACTTGAATTTATTGCAAGCAAACCCGAAGCTACATGATCAGGATGCGATTGTCTTCGTCCGTGACCCACATGCGGATACGGCGCCAGAATCAATCTTGGCCGGCAGTTTCGAATTATCTGTCCCAGTTCGAGACGATGCTCATAGACGTCTTCCAGTCTGGTATCACCCCAGTTGAAGGTCTTTATTATATCCACACCCAGAATACCGGCCGCATCTTTAATTTCCTGCGCCCTGATCTCAACATTTCCACCGGTTCCCATCTCCCCTTCGGTCAGGATAATGATCCCGCATTTGTAGCCCCGCTTAACAGCATCAATCAGAACTCCACCGGTGCCGACTTCGACATCATCGGGATGGGCTCCGATTGAAATCAGATCATAATGTTTATCATTCATATCAAGTCATCCATAAAAAAAGCCCGGAAGAAATCCTCCGGGCCATATATCATTAGAACACATTACTTGCTTTCATTTTCAGCATCTGCAGTAGAAACAGTTTTACCTGGTATCATTGCCGCTTCAAAATTACGAGAATGGAAGATAAGCATCTGTTCCATCAGTTCATAAATATACTGATCACTTGTAGCCGGGTGGCCCTCATAACCGGAATATTCATAAACTTCAGGATCAAAACCCTGGCTTTCAAGATGATTTATCCAGGCCGTTGTCTGTTCGCGATAACTTAGGGCTTGTTCAGGCGAGGTGCCAATCCAGATATCGACCCCATTCAAGCGGGAGTTTCCACTATCACTAAGGATCGTTTCAAGATTGTTTCTCAACCACATATTCCAGATCGGTGCATAGGGTTGTCCGGTACTATCAAAAGGTAAATGGAAATCAAAATCCCAATCTTCCGGTTTTACGATTCTCTTACAAAGTGTAGTGCTGTCGGCCAATTGCCAGCGAATTTGGGTAAAAAGAGTATCAGTATAAGGATACTCTGTAAGAGTATCAATAATTGGTATATTTGTAGGTGGTGCATAATAACCCAGATAATCAAAATAAAAATCTCTGGCAATACAAAGAGTGTCATGCGGTGAAAAGGCAATTGAACCACCGATTATAATACGAGACAATTGATTTACAAATGAGCTGTCAAACAGGTCGGTCCATGAAAGCTCACCTGGGCCATGGGTATAGCCAACCAAACCCTGTTCAATAAGGACATCATCAAACATGGATATCCAACCGCTGTTGCCATCGGCGCCATCAAAATCAAGAGGGCCATCGGTGACAGTAATAGAGGAGAATTTATGATCATTTATCAAGGCTGCCCTGAAAGCGCCATAAGCTCCGGTACCAACGCCTCCGATACCGCATTTTGATGGATCGTCAGCCAAAATTAAACCCTGGGATTTTGTTACAAAATTCTCAAGGACTTTTGAGCCCATGATCTGATCATAATCGCCTGATCCGCCTCCAGAATTACCTGCCCAGAAATAACCACCGAAAGTCCTGTCTGCTTTGATACATGCGATAGCCATAGGAATAATGGTGCCTTCGGCAATCAACTTATCAGCTAACTGTTTTAAGCCATGATCATAATAATAATGCTCAGAACCACCCTGTGGAGGGAGTAAGAGGACAAGAGGAAGAGGGGATTGTTGTAAATCCTGGTTGGGAATATAAACGCTCATATAAAGCTTTTGCGGTTGATTCGCAATCTGAACATAAAGTTCATTGAACTGATGGTCATATCCCTCTACAGGTCCACCGCTTGATGGTGGAATTGGATCATGATTATTTGCTCCGCGATCGGTACAACTAATTGCAACCAATAGTGTCAGAGCAGCTGCGACTGTTAGTCTTTTAAAAATGTTACGCATCTCTGACCTCCCTAAAACCTATAGTTAAATGATAAGGTTGTTTCATAGGTTTCAGCTTTATAGTCTCCCGGAAAACGCTCGACAACACCATCAGCATTATATCCATCAAGTCCCTCGATATTCAAATCAGGTTGTTTTTGATAGGTGGATATCAATGACAGATCCCAGCGTTCTATGTGCGCAATAAATCCGAGACTGATTTTTGTTTTATTGCCGGTATCAATAAACTGTGGAGTGAATTGATTGGCATTTCTGGCTGGCGACTGATCAAATCCAATACCCCCTAAAAGAGTAAATAAACTGGAGTAATCATAAGAAGCACCCAGCATAAATGTGGCGGAATTTTCCCAGTCAACCGGTGCAGAAAGATTGGTTGAGAAAAATTCTCTAGCCAGGGCAACAGTATCAGCGGATCCGCTTAAGCCCTGAATATTGGTGTATTCAAACTGCAAACCGTTATATTTAGACCAAAGAGTATAGTCTATGTCAAGTGAGAGTGTAAGTTTTTCAGAGGCCTGATATTTAAATCCAAGGCCAAGCGATGTAGGAAGATCCAGTTTTGCTTCAAAATCAGATAATACTTTTACAATCTGTCCGGATAGAAACAGGTGTTCCACTGTTCCGGGGTAAGTAATCTTCGTCCATAAGGTATTATTCTTCGGCATATAAAATCTATTTTCACCATCACCCTTTACTGTAATCGAGAAAGGAATGTTGACCGTTGCGCCGACATTAAGCTTTTCATTCAGCTTCCAAAGCATACCGGCGTTAACGCCAAAACCCCATCCGAAACCATCATTTCGACTCCATTCGGGAATCTTGTCATAGGGCCGATCCTGCATAACATCATAAATAGGATCATCTATCGACATCAGAGGATTGTCTCTGAAGTACAGATTGGTATAAAGCAGATCTGCTCTAAGAACCTGAAGCCCTAATCCAAGCGAAAGCTTATCCTCGGAAAATTCCCGGCCTGCTGTAAGCTGGAAAGCTACAACATCGAGATTGTTGCGGAACTGATCACCAGGTAAGCCAACAGAGTCATTGTAAGCCTGTAAAGGTGAAAACAACTCCCAGGTTATATTGTAATCAAAAGGCTGGTAAGCACTGAGACCAAAAACAGTCTCACCCCAGAAAGGCAGCCTAACCACAAATCCACCTGCAGGATTGGATAGGATTTCATTAGAATTGTAATTTACACGATCATTGTAAATACCTGTTTCATAGATACCGCCCCACTTATAATCAGGGACAAGTTCGTTGCGATAATGCATAAACGAATAATCAGCACCTATTTGGTTGTCCAGGATATAGGCGTAGCCAGCCGGGTTATAATAAGCCGCACTCCAGTCATCGGCGACAGCACGGAAAGCTCCGCCCAAACCACGGGCTTTTGTACCGACTCCGCTTGATTCAAATCCACCGGCCATCAGCCCGGAGGTGAGCAGAACCAGAATGGCTAACACCAGAAGAGAGAATTTACCAATTCCCATTCCGATCTCCATATTATTTATTGTATTAAAATATATTTTCTTCAACCTATCTTGCACTCTAACCTCTTTCTGCCGACCGGATTATAGACTTCCGTCATCTTTTTTCCGACAATTCCCTCAGTCGGCATAATTAAAAGCCATAGATCCTGATAAAATCTATGAACAGGCAGTCAAGTTATACCAACCGCCACTCCTTGTCAAGGGATAACCCCTATTTTCAGTGGGGAATAAATCTATTAACCCTATACAAAATTTCGCCTTAGCAACCACAAGAAAAAGACGAATCAGACAAGGAGACTGTTAAAATTAATTTGATTTTTTTTCACTATAAACTTAAGCAAATTAAAATCTATTATACCCCTTGCACTTACAGCCACGAAAATACTTCATCTGTAACACTACTCTTATCTGTATAAAAGTGGCAAAGCCACCTAAGAAATTTTTTCACATTGAAACGGAATCTCTTTCAGGTTTGATGGTAATAAAAGACTGGCAATCTCGCTAAATTCTTATCGCAAGTTAATCAAAGACAATCAGATACAGCATAATTTTGTCGAATGGCATCCGCCTTGCTATATGTCATTCTGAATGTAAATGATAAAAAATATTAGGGATGGTAGAGAATGAGAAAAATATTTGTATTAGCGTCGATAGTGATTGTGCTGATTTCTATAAATTGGTTCAAGATGCTGTTAGCCTGATAGTTCTTTGAAAAATGTCAACCTCCAATAAGACGTTAGTTTTATAGTTGTTCAAAGCCCGGGTATTGCGGCCCGGGCCAAAAATTATTTTTCCTACCTTCCTTTATACCGCTGGAGAGCGAGAATCCCTCGGCCCTCCAGTGGTTTTTTAATTAATCCAATAATTGAGGTTGCTTAATTGATTATATGATAACCAACCTCATTTTCAATAATATCTATATTAATATGATGATTGAATCATTTAACAGACAAAAATGCCGATCATATTATATAGAGTAATAATAAAATATAATAATATAAATTTAATCCAGTGAAAAAAAATCGTGAACAATAATTATATGATAAAGTTTAAATCTG
>JBDRQG010000365.1:0-18616 GCA_043826475.1 bacterium | reverse complement strand
ATTTTCCGATTTTGTTTTAAACTCCAATCCAACTTTTTTCAACTCACTCAGTTTTAAAGATTCCGTCTCATTTTGAGCAATTAACTTATTCAGCTCTTCATTCAAATGTTTTTTAATATCCGGCAGATCATCCCCGAGTGGGCGCTGGCAGCGGTCGCAAACCGATTCGGGGCCGAATTGATCGATATCCTGCATCTGTTGTTTCAAAATCTCAATTTGGGATTTGATTGTCTCTGCCTTAATTTTCTGGTCAGAATATCCTTCCCTTTTCTCTTCCAATTCTTTTCTGCACGTTTGGGATAGTAATTCTATGTTTTCAGGAGTTTCAGATAATTGGGAATTATAGTTTTTTAAATTCTCGGTTAGCTTGTTCAATTCTGAAGATATGTTAATCTTTTTACTTTCCTGCTCATTAATACGCTCTTGTGATTGCTTTAGAATTTCAAATTGGCTTTTGGCTGTTTTAAGCTTATCAAACTCCTGTTTTAATTGGGGCAGCTTTGCAACTTCTATTTTTATTTTCTCGGCAGTTTTAGAAAGTACTTCTAATTCTTCTTTCTCATTATTGTATTTCTCAAGATTACTTTTTTGAGTTTTCATTGTTTCATTGGCCGCTTCAATTTGAGCCGAAAATTTCACCCATTCCGATTTTGCATCCTGAAACTTCTGATATGTGTCAGCTTTTTCTTTTAATATTTGCTCTGTAGAAGCCAATTCTGTCTGAAGCTTCCCCTGGTTTTGTTTTAATTCAGTATATTTACGGCTGAGATCGGCTATTCTTTTTTCAAGCTGGCTTGATTCACCAATTTGATTTTCCAGAAGCATTATCCGGTCTTTATATCTTTTGATATCATCTTTGACTCTTGTAATAGCCTTATCGACTTTTTCGATCCCAAGCATCCCGGCCAGATGATTCTGGCGCTCTTTGGGACGTAAATCCGATAGGGCATTGAGTTCCTGCTGGCGGGCCAAAAACGAAGTATTAAATCCCTTCCAATCCAGCCCCAACAATTCCCCCACATATTTCTGCGTCTCTTTGACCCCCACCGATTCAGAATCATCTCCTCTGAATAATTGAACCTCGGCATGCTCCTTCTTGCCGATCAATCTCCTTACAACTTGATATTTTTCACCATTTATTGAAAAAGAGAGAGAGACTTCGCAATTTTCCTGCGGATTGGCAAATTCTGACTTGATTTCATCTTTACCCGATCGAGCCGCCTGATTGCCGTATAATGCCCACGAAATAGCCTCAATAATCGATGATTTCCCTGATCCATTCTGCCCAATAATCCCAATCACCTGATCATCAAAATCAAAATTAACCGACCTGATAACTCTGAAATTTTTTATATTAATTGAGTTTAGACGCATCTTACAGGAAAACAGGTATTACCTCTTTTTGTCAAGCACATACTTTCATGGAAATAAAAAAGAGGCCATTAAACAGCCTCTTTTCATAAACCTTTAGAAGTTGATGATGCTTAATCCTCTTTGAAGGCAACAATTTTGAGATCACCGCTTCCGCCCAAACTTATTGATCCCAGACCTCTGTCATAATGAAAGTTAGCGCTGTTATGAGCGGTAATCGTATTGGCAACGATAGAACCGCTAAATTCACCCGAATTGCGAAGATCAACATCATTATCCGGGGCATAAAGAACAGCTGCAATATCACCACTGTTTTTAAGTACAAAATCCCCTTGCGAATATATTATTACATCCGCCGGATTCCCGCCGGCATTAATTTCAGCGGAATTTTTCATTTCAATATCACCGGTTACATAAATTTTAACTTCTGCCCCCGGTGCGACACTCAACGAGGCGCTGTTTTTTAGTATAATATCTGAAAAATAATAAACCCCGCTGGTAAATACCATTGATCCGGTACTTACCAGAGAATGAGTAACGGGACTATAGACATACGTACCGGAGATTCCAGTCGAGGCAGAATTATTTGCCTCAGCCCAGGCAAATTCGGATGCTGGAATTGAAGGGAGATTATTTTCTGCGGCAGCATCTGTTATGTCTCCTGTAACAGTTGCCCCAGCATTAATGCTAAGCCCTCCTGTCAGTGAGGTTGCAATCCCCCCCCCAATAAAGGCGCCATTATTAACATCAATATTTCCATTGGAACCAACATCTCCCGATGAATCGATATGAGTCGATGCATAACCAGAATCTGCATTATAAGAATCAGTCACAAAACTGTTCTTGATATCAATGGCGTCATCAGCAAACATGGCATATCGGAAGGGATAAAAGACATCCGGAACGAGAATATATTGAACGGTTGACTGCATTGTACCAACATTTCCAACAGCTACAATAACAGTAGTATCATCCAGGCCCGCGTTAGTAGCAGAGTCAAATATACTAACTGAATATAAACCTCCCCCAAAGGTAATATTCGCATAACCACTGTCCCAACCGGGATTGGCAACCATAGAACAAAAAGCTCTTTTTGCCCCGGCATCAGCGATATAAAATGCCTTCTCACTTCCGGATTGATTATAAGAGAGGTCAATATCGGTATTTGAATTTGTTGTCGCCAGGATGCCCACCAAGCTTAGCATGCCTATCAGGGAAATAACCACTAATATAGCGCTTCCCTTGTTGTTGTTAACTACCTTATCAAATATCATTTTGCCTCCTAAAGGTTTATATTTCTTAGGTTTACCTGCTGAGTACAGGAATAATCTCTAATTCCTTCATTTGATGCAAAATCCTCATCTGCTTTGGATGCCTGTACAACCAAAGTAATCTGTAGAGTGCTGGCATCAACAGCGGTATAGGCAAGGCTTTTAATGTAATCCGTATATATTGCCGCACTTTCACTGTTATGCTTTATCATCATCTTTTTGGGTATTAATGACGCCTCAAGAGAGCCGAATTGGGCTAATTCACTACCACTGTAATCTTCCAAATAGAACATAAAAGTATCAACTGGCTGGGTATCGCTATAAAAAACAGTTAAAGTATCACCATTTATAATGTAAGGCGTATGACTCCCAATTTTATAACCGGCCATTCTGGCGGTTTTAACTATCTCATGCAGGGTAGCTCTGGAATTTTGCTGCATATCAGAAATATCAGCCTGGGCTATTGTAGAATTATGCATTTTGACATAAAAACTATAACCAGAGGCTAGCATTACTGAAGTTATCAGCAAAGCTATAAATAATTCAAAAAGGCTATAGCCGTTATTATTTTTCAATTTTAACATGAGAATCCTCGTTATTTTAATAAATATGTTGAAATATCTGTGGATTTTACTGTCTGCTTAATATCAGTCCAATAGACTTCTACATCTATCTGATAAGCCCCTGGTGGTATTGATGAATCAGTCGTATTATCTTCAATATGCGTAAATCGGGTATATTTGCTATCTACAAACTCCTGCAGGTCAAAAGGAACCGAAGGAATCGAGTCTAAACCCTCATAAAACTCAATTTGTTGTTTAATCAGAGCCGAAGCATTGGTGTTATCTTTCGAAATAACATTTCCATCAATTGAAGTAATAAACAGCGGCAATAAGCCCATCACCCCAATTGTCATAATAATCATACTGATCAGGACTTCCAGCAGGCTTACGCCTTTATTATCAGTTATTTTTCTTAATTTCCCTATTTTTGTCAACATCGTCTTTCTCCTGGTTGCAGTACTTATTGTCATTTTACAATACTATATGGGTCAATCCCTATCCATTATGTTCTTTCATGTCCAATATTAACTCTGAATTTCCTTGTTAATATTGAACTTTCATAGTTTCACTTAAGTATTAGAGCAAACAATCTGCCCATTATTCAGGATTTAAATGATCCAAAATTAAAGTTATACAAGAAGTTAAAGAGGATAAAATAAGGATTGATTTATATCATCTGTTTATCATAAAAAATAATTCCAAATGACGGTTAGACTACCTGATTTAATGCTCAATAAATGAGTATTAATAATTTAAAGTAATAACATACAATGAGTTACCATAATGAAGTAAATACGATAAATAATATCATATATTTAAAGAAAATCTGGAAAAGTTTTCCTTTTCCTCTTGACAAATTCTGATAATGTTGTAGTTTGTGGTACGAGCGTGTGCTAGTCACGTAAATCTGAGAGCCACTTGTGATTTAAGTGACAACGTTCAAACCTCTTTGAATACAGTTTGCTAAAGAATCAAATCCTTGGGTTTTTCTTAACCGATGAATCAGAGGATTGGTTTGTATAGTTGAAACGGTCTAACCTTTTACAGGTCCAAGCAACGTCGACAATACAACCGCCAAAATGCTTTACAAATTGTAACCGTAATATCCTTTTTACTATTTTTACTAATCCAATAAATTGAAAGCTATGTTATTTAATGTAGTGGACAATTTAGGAGGTGACAGAAGCGATAATATACCGAATTGATAAACTAAAAAGCACAAACTTGATTCGACTTAAATAATAAAGACAGGGGTGTAATAACCCCGACTCCGAATAGAGATATGAGGAAAGATTGATTGGATACCTTAAGATAGGAACAATTTATGAATTCGATGGCTAAAGTGCACGTCTCATACTTCCCTGAACATATATGTGAGAATATGGCGGAATGCCTTATGACTGCCGATAATAAAATATTGGTAAGTCCGGTAATCAGCCGGCCTTTAAGCGGCGTATTCAAAGCTTTCCTTACTTTAAGGAGGAAATAGATGTTAAAAAAACTGATAATCGCGGTATTTGTTTTAGGTCTCGTCGTAGCTCTAAACGGTACAGCAATTTCAGATGTGTTTAAAGAAGGTATGGAGGCTGTCCAGGGAAGCAATCTTGATAATCCAAGATATATAGATCCCCAACAAGCTGGTCCTCAGCAACCTTCTTTCAAGAAACCCGCGTCTGCGTTATTATTACATACGCCGGGTCAATCCGCTACAGCTCCGCCGTTGGATTATTACTGTGATGTACAGGATTACACCAATGGTGTGCCATATTATGGCTGGTCAATTCCGGATGCTTATGGTGATGACCTGTTTAACATGCGCTTTACAACGGATGCTAACTACAGTTGTACCCTGAAAGTTGCTCACTTCCTTATGTGGGGTGACTATATGATTGGTACACCTGATATGCGCGTGTATTTGTATGACGACGATGGTTTTGGATTCCCGGGTAACAAAATCGACTCTGTCGATATACCAAATGCCCTGCTGCCTACTTCGGGCGATGTTTGGGTCTCAGCTGATTTCTCCACCAGTAACGCTGGAGGACCTTATGTGTTCTCCGATGGTGAAGAGTATCACTATGCCTGGACAATTCTCCCGAATGCTCCCGGCGATCAGCTCGTCATCGATTCCGATGACGGAACTGGCCCCTTTGCCGGTGAAGAACGTAGTAGTGAGTTTTATAATGGTGCCTGGGGGACGATGTTGAATGATTGGACAGTAGACGTTTCGTTCTTTATTGTGTCCGAACGCTGCTGCTCTGAAATTCCTTATACCGATTGCTCCTGGGGTGGTAACTTTAGTGGTCTGGCCTATTACTGGCAAACTCCATACCCGGGCGAGACTTTCTTAGCTTGGGGTGAACGTTTCAATCCAGTGGGTCCTGAAACTCTGCAGCTTGTAGATGTTTATATCTATAACAACAAGCCGGACTCTGTTAATGCCCAATGGGGTCTTCTTGATGTTACCTTAACAATGTATGATGATGACGCCGGTATGCCTGGCAGTGTTATTACATCATATACATTTGCTGCTGGTACATATGTCAATGGTTGGAACACAGCTCCTATCACCGAGTATGTTACTGGTCCCTATCACATTGGTTTTTCAACCAATGGTGATCCTGGTGCCGGCACATACATTTCCTGTTTATCTGATAATACCGCCTCTCCGACCGGAGCTGGTGAAATGTATATGGATACATCAGGTTTAGGTGACTATGGCTGGATTAGCATTATGGATGGTATTGGATTAGATATAGACATAGTAATCGATCCTTACGTTTGTTTGGACGAGTACTCTCTCTGTTCCAATAACTATTGCTATACCGGACTTGGCTGGCTTTGGTATCTTCCCGATGCTTATGGTGATGTCGGAGAAGCCCAGAAAATATCCGCTGCTTCCTCTGGTGCGGAATGCCGCCCGCAGGAAGTTTGGATTCTTTTCTATTGGTCTGGATCCGGCGCAGCTACTATGTACTCCCACAACACCGACATATCGATTAATCCCGATGTTGCCGGTCTGCCCGGTCCTGCTGTCGCAACAATCACCTTAACTCCTGCCGATTATATTGCAGCTGGTCTTACAGCTCCCGGTGTAGGCGGCGCATGGATTATGGTTGACTTTAACGACATGGCTTATGTTTCAGGTGATTACTGGGTATCAGTCAATTCTCTTGCTCCTAGTAAAGCTACTGGTGTCACTGTTGTATCTGACAACGGCGGCGGTTCATGTGTTGACACATGGGTTGAAGACTGGGGCGGTGGTGACTGGCACCTTATGACAGAAGGTTGGTCAACACCTGATGAGTCATTTGCAATGGTGCTTGAATCCGAGCATTGTTGTATTCCTTACACTGGTCGCGTTTGTGGAACTCCCACCGACTTCCCGACCCTTATGGGTAACTTTGCCCGTACTGGTGCGACCTATGTCGAATTAGATGCTCCTCAATGTGATCTCACACTTGACTGGAACTACCAGGGTACTGCTCTCAATATCTGGGCTGGTCCGGTCATCTATGGTGATTATGTCGTTCAGTCATTTACTGACGAATATAGAATTTTCCACCTGGATGGAACGGAAGTGAGCTGGTCTCCTTACAATCCACAGGCTGGTCCTTTTGTAGCGGGTGATCTTCGTTGTTCACCTACCATCGCAACAGTATCAACATATCCTAATCCGATTATGTTCTGTGCCGGTGGTAGCAACAATGAAACTCACGCTGTTGATTTTGTAACTGGTGCCAAGATTTGGTCCCATGATGTAGTCTCTGTTGGTCCTGCTCATTTACATGGAAACACTCGTTGGGGTGTTTACACTGTAGTAGGTGACAATGTTTACTGGGGAACCGATGATGGCTCTATCGTTGCTGCTGATGCCGCAACTGGTGCTTTCTTATGGACACCTGAGGCCACAGCTCTTGGTCAGGCTACCTGGAAATCAGGTGCCTCTGATGGTTCAAATCTGTTCTACAGCACTCGTTCAACTGCGGTTGAAGGTGATATCATCTCCATTAATGCTGCCACTGGTGTCATTAACTGGCAGTTATCTGCAACAGCCGGATTACAAGGTTCGGTAACTTATGCGAGTTACACTGGCGACGAAGGCTTCACTGGTGGTGTTTCATACGATGCCGATTTCGGTTATTTGTATGCTGGCTCCCGCTGTGATGCCGGTGACTTCCCGACCGCTGGTTTATTCTATCGCCTGAGAGCTGGTAACGGTTCACTGGCTGGTCCAGTTACTCTCGCCGACCGCACCTTGTATGCTACTCCAATAGTTGACAAGAATCGCATTTACTGTGCTGGATTCGCCCGTTGGGCAAGTCCACCTTCAGGCGGCGATTTGTATGCTGTTAACAAATTCACCGGTGGAATTGACTGGGCCACTACTGGCGGACCAGATGCTTTCCCGTTTGATGTTAACGGTGCTCTTTCCTGTGAACCGGAACCGGATCCCGATTTCCTGTTCACTTTCACTTATAACGGTTTCTTGTTATGCACAAATGCTGAAACCGGCGAACAGATTTATCGCCGTCGTTCAGAACCGAACATCGCTGCCTATACTCGTGGTCAGCATGTTGCCTTAGCGGTAGATCCTCTGGGTGAACCGGTAATGGCTGTTGCTGACTTCCAGGGTAACCTGGCTGTATTCAGACAAGGTGACGACCGTCCGCGTTTGCAGATTGAAACCTATACTCCTATTACTTCTGTTGAATTTGGTTCAGCGACCAGCTTGCCAGTGACAATTCCCGGTGTATTCACTAATACTGGATGTGCCGTTCTTAATTTCCTGAGCAGTGCCGCTGATGAAAATTCATTCTCAGGCTCCACTCCTCCGGGTTATGTAGCTTCCAATATCAACAGCAACCTCATGGATCGTGCTGACAAAATCGCTGACAATCTGGCTCGCGAAGCCTATTTGTCAAAATTCATCCGTCCGAATGATATTAGCGATGATATCCTTGCCAGCCGCGATAATAACCTTGAGAAGATGAATAACCGTGCTGCAGCCGGCTTCCCGCCGTTCCTGAACTCGGTTGTCCATCCTGTCGCTGGTGACGTTATCCCAGCCGGTGGCTCATTTGATGTCGAACTGGATGTTATCCAGGCCGCTATCAATCGTGGTCCTCAACCATTCTACCTCCAGATATGCACTGATGACCCGGATTACTTCATTGACGATGTCAGTAAGTGTCCGGAAATTTATGTGACTATCGTTGGTGGCTGTTTGATTGATTCCACCGATATGGCCTTTGGTGTTGGATCAGCGAACTATCAACACGTCTCAAACACTGGTCGTTTAGGTACTGGTGATTGGGGTGATGATTCCGATTTCAATGGTTTCTTGATTGACGGCGACGGTGCTTCCTACTACCAGGGTGCTTATGCCTATGGTGTTAGCCAGTACAGAGTTGCTTGTAATACTCAAGACTGGTCATCCGGTGGAGCTGTTGACGGCGAAGCTGCTGCCATGATCTCATTACAACCAGATCCAAACTGGTGCGATAACAATTGTAAAGCATTCCTGGATGCAGGAGTAAACCTCGGTTACATGACCTCTGATGGTATTAACTATACTCCTATCCTTGGTAATATGGTTTGCAAGAGCTTTATCGATTCAGTCCAAGACTATAGTCTTGGTGGTGGTGCTTGGGATTGGGAAAATTGGACAGCTCCGTTTGACAACGCTATGACTATGGGTCTCTATACCAATGGTCGCGTTGTTGGTGCTGTTGATGTTCCTGAACTCGCTAACCTGACAGTCGAAGTTCTTGAGATGACCGAACGTAACGGTAATCCGATTAACGACTGGAAGATGTGGGAATTGTGGGATTGTGATAACGGTGGTGACACTGTTGCTATCGATAAGAGCATTTCATCTGCCTGGGCTTATGCTCCTACTTCTGGACAAGCTTGGGGTCAGATAAAGATTCCGTTTGGTTGCGGCTACGATCCTATTGTTAATACAGTAGGTCTCTATGGTGCATCCAATTCATTCGGATTCTTTGAATGGAATGTTTACTGGGATTCTGCCTATGGCTACGCTGCACAGACTCTTGGTGCGCCAGCCGGCACAACCCCTGGTCACTACAGCTACAACATGAGCGCCGGTGACGGTGAAGCTATGGCTACACTTGCCAGCCATGACTTTGTCGGCGGCGAAACCTACAAGATAGGTATTGCCCACTTTGGTGGACTCTTCTTCACCGATCCTACAGTTGGTACTGAACTCGCCCCGTTAGCCATTATGGTTAACCAGTGGTGTGGATTCGGTCGTGGTGATGGTAATAATGACGGTGTAGTAAACCTTGCCGACATTATTTATCTCGCAAATGCCGTCAATGGCGGCCCTGGTGGTGTGCCGTTTGCTCACCTCCTTGACGTTAACAATGACACTGATGTTGACATTGATGACGTAATGTACATGATCGACTTCTACTTCAATGGCGGTGCATGCCCTGTTGGAGATTTTGTATTCTAAACTGATTTTTCAGTTGGTTTATAAATGGAAGCGAGGTTTTTTAAACCTCGCTTCTTTTTTTTATGGTTAATGAACGTAAAATTGTATAATTATAATTATGTGGGCGGCAGATGTCCTCATCTGCCCCTTAACCAGCAGGCTGAGCGTCGGCCAGGCACGTTAAGAAAGGTAGTAAGAAAAAAAATAATATTATTATGACCAAAGAAGAATTAGATAAGAAGACAGAAATCATATCACACCTCGTCAAAGACATGTTTGAAATAAACGCTGTTTATCTCAGTAATGATAAACTGGTTTTGAGCCTGTCCCATCTTATGAATAACCGCCCTCTTGGTATTAAAATCATTAGTGAGAGATTAAAAACCGCCGGCTATGATTTTAAGTTGGACGAAAATGAAAATGGACTTCTGCTTCATATAGATCCTAAGCAGAAACTAAGAATCCCCCGATTGAATATAATTTTATTTTTTACTACCCTTTTTACGGTTTACTTTGTCCCTGTCTTTCTTAAAAATCTGGCTACCCCCGGTTCATTTTCGGATATACTTGACAGCACTTTGAACGATCTTAAAAGTGGCGATGGGATCGAATTTACCATAGCCCTGATATCAATATTATTGGTACATGAGATGGGGCATTTTATAACCAGCCGCAAATGTAATATTATTACTTCCTGGCCATATTTTATCCCGGCACCCAGTTTTATCGGAACCTTCGGTGCGGTGATAAAATCCAAATCCCCGTTTTATAATCGTCAGGATCTTATTGCTGTCGGCGCTGCCGGTCCGATTGCCGGGTGGATAGTGGCTCTTTTCTGGTTAGTTTACGGCTTAACCCATTCTGTAATTCTTCCGGCGGAGTTATTCAGTTTTAAGGATATGGCATTTTCCATGGAGGGGGAATCGATCCTTATGCGTTTTATGACCTGGCTGCTTATCGGTACTGCGCCTGATGGATTTTTCTTCAAATTGTCCGAAGCTGCTTTTGCCGGATGGGTGGGGCTGCTCGTTACGGCTATAAACATGCTCCCTATCGGGCAATTGGATGGGGGGCATATCTTATATGGCCTGCTCCGAAAACGCCAGCATATTTTGGGCTTGCTGGCTATGGGAGGATTGCTGATTCTTGGTTTTAGTGCCCCGACTTGGTGGGTATTTGGGGCTCTCGGATTGATTTTTGGCATCAAGCACCCACAAACACTTGATGATACAATCAGTCCCAGCAGAACTGTAAAAATAATGGGGATTGTTTCAATAATAATATTAATCTTATCGTTTACACCAATACCGTTTCGCTGATTATGATTTCATCAAGACAGGAGAGGTCTTCTTCAAGACCGTAGAGTTCCTTCAGATCAACTTTACCCTGACGCAGGACATTAATAAAAATATCTACGATAGCCGGATCAAATTGAACACCTTTATATTTAAGAAGTTCCGAAACCGCCTCAGGGACAGTGCTTCCCTTACGGTATGGTCTGTCAGATAAGATGGCATCAAAGGTATCAACCACGGAAAGTATACGGCCCTCGATAGGAATATCTTCCCCTTTGAGCTTATTCGGGTAACCTTTACCATCCCAACGCTCATGATGGGCAATGATATATGGTTTAGCCGCTTTGAACAGATCTACACCGTTAATAATTTTCAAACCCACCTTTGGATGTTCGCGCATAATTTTTACTTCATCCTCGGTAAGTCTTGACGGCTTATTGAGAATATTATCAGGGACGCCAATCTTACCAATATCATGCAGGGTACACCCCATGATCAGACTATACTTTTGCTGTTCATCCCACCCCATAGCATCAGCCATTTTTCCTGCCAAAATAGAAACCCTGTCAGTATGACCGGCGGTATAATTATCACGGGCTTCAATGGCGTTAGCCAAACCGTGAATAGCCTCCAAGTATGACTGCTGCAAGTCCTTGTACAGAGTATTGTTAGCCATGGCAGTAGCGGCGGAATTGGTCAGGATTGATAAAATATCAAGCTGGCCAGGGGTTACCTGTCCGAATCTAGATTCGATGATAATATTTATTATACCATGTAAAGTTTTTCGAATAAGAATTGGTTGATAAATAAAGATTCTGATTCCGAGGTTGGTTTTTGAATTTATCCGTTGAGCTTCTATGATAGGTTTGGAGCGTCGGGATCTTAAAAATTTCGATAAGGTATCTTCATCACATACAATTTCTTTTTGTTCCGGTGTATCAGTAGCGCTGTAAAAATTTAATGGTTCGCCGGTTTTGGGGTCAACTTCAATAAGCCCCACAGCGATGGCATCAAGTTCATTTTTGCAGGATTCAACAACCATTTCCAGAATTTTGTCAATTTCAACCCCGGTAGTATTAGCGTTAACAATCTTAAGAAATTCAACCTGCCCCCGAAGGCGGACATTTTCCCGAGTCACCTGCTGATGCTCCAGAGCTCTTTCGATAGTAGTTTTTAATAACTCAAGCTTGAATGGTTTAACCAAAAAGTCATAAGCCCCTTTTTTCAAAACTGAGATAGCTGTTTTAACTGTCGGGTGGGCAGTCATCAATATTACAATCGCATCACTATGAATTTTTTGAGTTCTTTCAAGTATCTCTGTCCCTGAAAATTCACCCATCTTCAAGTCGCTCAAAACCAGATCTATCTGATGTGTTTCAATATAATCCAGCGCTTTTTCCGGATCAGACATAACCACCAGATTATAATTCTCCGATGAAAGAGCTTCCTCTATGATATCACAGATATGATCTTCATCGTCAACGACCAGAACATTTATGGCTGACTGAGTTATCACTATTAGCCTCTATAAGAACAGTATTTTCCGACTTCCTTTATTACACGAATCAATAGTATTTTTATCGGAGATAACTTCTTTTTGAACAGAGGCTGATTGATTATTGTACCAAAATTGCGCTATGAAAATAATTATAAAAATTCATCGGCTCTATAAGAAGATCTAACCAGAGGACCGGATATAACTTTGGGGATGCCGGCTTCTATAGCCATGTGTTTCAATTCGGAAAATTCAGCCGGGTGTAAATATTTAACTACCGGCAGATGATTTTTTGAGGGTGATAAATACTGGCCGATTGTAAGAATTTTTATTCTACTTATATTAGCCATATCTTTAAATACTTCCACCATCTCTTCAGTGGTTTCACCCAGACCAACCATCAAACCGGATTTAGTTATGATATCCGAATTATCTTTTATTGCTTTAAGCAGGTTTAATGAACGTTCATAAGATGCCCCGGGACGAGCTGTCCGGTATAAGCGGGGAACGGTTTCTACATTATGATTAAAGACATCGGGCTTGCTCTCTATAATGATTCCCGGAGCCTCAGGGACATTCCTAAAATCAGGAGTAAGGATTTCTATTGTTGTTTCCGGTAATACTTTTCTGATCTCCTCGATTGTTCGGACAAAATGATTTGCTCCTCCATCTTTGAGATCATCCCGATCTACGGAAGTAACAACAACATGTTTGAGACCGAGAATCTTACAGGCATCAGCTACTCGTTTGGGTTCATCAGGGTCAAGACGATTGGGCCGGCCGGTAGCAATATCGCAGAAGCGGCAGCCTCTGGTACAAATATGCCCCATAATCAGAAAAGTGGCTGTACCCCGGTTGTAGCACTCACCCCGATTGGGGCAGTTGGCCGAATGACAGACCGTATTAAGCTTCAAATCACGGATCAGATTATTGACCCGCTCATACCCATCACCGTTAAAACCGGTTACTTTGAGCCATTCAGGCTTTTTATTTTCTCTATTTATAAGGTCTTTACTGTTCATTTTTTGCACTTCAGTTATTTGTACGAAAATACTTTCAAAAAGAGTAACTTCAACGATCAAGTATAGCCCAAAAAGCTCGATAATCAAGGAAAAGGACAAATATTTTTTAAACAAGGAGATAACGGATGCCCCGAATTTTGGCCGTTCTCGGTCTGGTGGCGCTTATGCTCTTTTCCGGAGTTATATATGCCGTTGATAAAAAGCAAGCAGGTTTGATTAAAATCGAGAATTTGTATAAATCAAATATTGAGGTAAACCCATCCCTGATAACCGCAGATACCTGTATTGTACGTCACGATTTCGGTGTTAAATATAAAATTGATGGCTGGGTATCCGGTATTGAATTATACAAAAGTTATCTCGATCCCTCTCTGACTTGCGATGCCCCGTTTCCCTTTACCGTGACCCGGGTCAACATGCCAATGTATTTTGGCAGTCCCATGACACTAAATGTCTCGGTGGATGTTGAAGATGTTGATTATAGTATTTCGGGCTGTCCTTTTCCGGGTGAACTTTTAACTGTTTCCAGCGAATATGAGGTAACGATTCCGCAGGGGGGATATTGGTATAATATCTGGATAACTCTTGATACGCCTGTTGTTGTCGATGGACCCTTCTTCGCAGGTTTTTTTATTAGCAATTCCCTGGACCCTCTCGACAGTGCTGCGGTTTTAATTGATTCGGTCCCTGTTCCATGTGTCTCATATAACATCTGGGATGATTCTATCGGATGGGTCGATTTGGCGGACAATCAGTACTGGAATTTCCCCGGCAGGCTGGTTCTTTATGCGTCTGGCATCCCCAATGGTAATCCATCAGCTGACTTAGAAATAATCTATCCTCCTGACAATGATACTATTATGGGAAGTGTTAATTTATGGGCCGCCGATAAAGTACATTCAGATATTGTTGATTATGTCGAATTTGAATATAAATCTACCGGTTCAAAAACTGTTATTGGACAGGTTGTTGATGGAACAACAATGTTTCGTGATGGTACCAATCCTGCCGGCAGCGGCAATGGTTACAGTCTAAATTGGGATTGCAGTGGTCTAACCGAAGGGATTTATACTATATATGCCACCGCCTATGATAATACCGGTGGGTCTTCATCGGATAGTGTTATAGTCTATATAGAGCCAACCCCTCCGACACCAACGATCATATCCCCTTCCAATGGCGATTATTTCTGTTCATCGATAAATTTATTGTTGTCAGTTGTTGACGAAGATATGCAGTTCATTCAGGGATTTTATTTGAAATCAAAAGAGAATTATTCCAGCAGTATGGTGACTCTCGGCCCCTCTTCACAGGGGAGCTTTTATAATGCCCCGATGGCCGCTGTTATGGCTATGAAGGTCTGGTTCGACCGCGGTTACATTGATCTCATGAAAGAGGCTGCCTATACTTTCCCGCTCGATACTGTAGTAAATTGGCTGGCTAAAAATTATATGAATACCGTTGCCAACAACGGGACATACGATGATGATATGTTCAACGGATGGAAGGCTTATCTTGACAGCCGAGGCGTTGATTACTATCTCGATTACATGCGCAAACCCGATTATTATAGTTTCCGTAATTGGGTGGAAAACGAACAGAGGGCAGTAGTTCTTGGTATCGGCGGCACGCCCGGATTCTGGGTTGGAGTCGATGGATTTACAAGGTGGAATCAGGGGGATGGCAGTTATGTTGTCAGAATCTCCAATCCCCTTATTGGCTCAAAACAGGAAGTCACAATGAGATATTTTAGCGGCAATTGGAGCCTGTACATTAATGGCACCTGGCATAAAATAGATCTGATGATCTCGCTCCACTTCAAGGACTGGTCTGTAACAAGGACATCATTTGGCGCTGACGTTAACGGCAATGACGGCTGGTCAATAACCTGGACTCCGACTGGCATGAATGACGGTGACTGGTATTATTTCCATACTCTTGCCAATGATGCTGTCGGTATTAAAAGCTATTCAAACGTATTGCTGAATTATTCCTGCCTGAATGAATACATAAAGGGAGATTACAATAATGACAGCAGTACCGATATTCTTGATCTGGACATGCTGATACAATATATAGTTTATGGGAATACAGATTTAATCGGCGGGAATGCCCGTTCCGATGCTAATTGTGATGGGACTGTAAACGTTACTGATGTTGTTTATTATATGAATTACCTGTTCGGAGGGGGTTTAACTCCGGCTCCATGTTATTAATTATAAATGAAGCAATGAATACGCCGAGGGCGATACCAGTAGTATCGCCCTTATTTTTTTATTACTTGTCTTTACTGCGGGAAAAGGCTGCCTGCATTGCCCGAAGGGCAACTTCATCCGAAATTTCGCAAAGCTCTTTTAATTTGTTAACAGCCTGATCCAGATAACTGAGCCACTCCTTGTCCGGATATTTCGCACAAAGCTCATCGGTAATTTCATCCGCCAGAGTGGTTATCAATGATGCATATCTTTCCCTTTTTCCAATCTTCAAAAATGGAATGATATATTTGTTAGCCACATAACCGGCAAACATTACCGCAACCGAACCAACCAGCCCGGCTATCGAACCGGCATTGCCAAATAGAAACTCCATAATTCCTCCTTACAGATTATAGATTAACAAAACTTATTACCACGTTAGCCGCCATAATACCTGATTTGGAACCAACAGACGATGGCGAAGAATGGTACCATCGGTAAGTCTGATACTTATTTCATATTTTGAGTCAGACGGATCAAGTTTTTCCGAGGGAATCAGATCCAGATAAAACTGTCCGAAACTATTGGTAACCGTGGCTATTGCAAACGGTGAGATAATAATTTCATTATATTTTACTATTCCCCCAGGTAAAAAAGCCGCTACCGTTGCTCCGCTTTGGGGGTGACCCTGAAAATCATACAGATAACCCCATACTCGGCATACTTCAGTATTTGTGGGGAGATCAATATCAAAGGCATATCCCAGAGTGGTATCTATACCTGTACCGGTTATAAGAACAGTATCATATGTATTAAAAATATAACCGGGAGCGGTTGTAATAACTATAAAACTGTCGGCATCTAGATTAAACCTGATTTCGCCATTACTATCAGTTCGCCCTACGGCAATCAGACTGCTCTGATTTATATTTCTGACAACTACACTTGCCCCTGCCACAGTCTGAGAATTACTGGTGTCGTAAGCTATAATACTTATCGAATATGCCCCTGACCCGCCACCTATTCCTGAAATTTCCGTATCAAGATATTTACCATACGTACCGGTATTGGTATGATTGCTATGGGGCGTGTTCCAGACCCAATTGGCAATTGAAGTCGAATCATTAAGACCGGGATCAGTTTTGTTGGTATCAACTATCCCTCCTTTGACAAAAACAGAATCACCAATTAAGGCAATCTGATCGGAGAATTTTGTGCTGATAATCTGGAATTGAAAATTATTAGGGGTCAACAACCCTCCGGTATTCTTTTTTGCCAGCAACGCCAAACTATAAGTACCATAAGTGCCGGATCCATCAATATTGGATACCTGCTCGGAGAAAGAATAAAACTGTTTGCTTCTGATTGTAGTTGATGTGATTCTGCTGTCAGAGGTTGCCATTGAGTCTTTGAAAACCACTGATCCTTCAGGACCAATTACTAAAACATAAATCGAGTCGGCTGTGGTTGGATTACCCAAACTGTCGAGAGAGAAAAAGGTTATTGAAAGCGAATCCTCCGATCCGGGCGATCCGGAGGAATTATTTACAATCGATGCCTCCAGCGTTGAAACCAGCCATAACATACATAAAATTAGAATTAACTTCTTCATCAAGCTCCCTTCTTAAAATATAGGATTTATTAATTTATGATTCTTCTGCGACGGTAATTGTTTTCAACTGTTTCACCATTGTACAATAATAATAATGGATACTGGGAATCGGAGCCTTCCGAGGCTCTGAAAATTTTAATTGTATTATTTGCCGGAAATGCATTTTCATTTATGATGATAAATCCATAATCATTACTTGATGTATCCCAGTAATTGAGTATACGATTAAAATTATTAAACGCAAAATATTGATCGATACCGGTTACAGTTGCTGTACAGGCTACAGCGGTAGTGTAATCACCTCCGGCTGTGGACCAATTTAAAGAGTCCCCATTTCCAACATCAAGCCAGGCATGATTCCAGGTAGCGCCGCTGTCCGGATCAGGGTAATTCCCGATTAATGCTGATGATTCTGTCCCTTCATAAAATCGAGTAGTCACCGGATACAGGAAAAAATTACGATCATAGGCATCGCTTTCATAAACGCAGTAAATCATAAATTTGGATGAATCAGGAATGGTCTGGTCCCAGCCGGGTATTTTTACCAATGCCCGATGAGAGTTAGCAAAGGTATTTCCGATACGAAGTTGAATAATTCCACCGCTATTGTACCGGCGGCAGTCTTCACCGGATGCTTCACTGTTACAATCTGCGTATGAGTAGACCGTACAATCTTCAATATCAGAAGTCCCTTTGAGAGTATCTACTGCGGCAAACAGGGAGATAGGTATTTGAAGAAAGTAAAATAGTATCAGGGATACCTTCATTTTTCAACTGCCTTCTTTGATTTCTGATTTTTATTTCTTTGCGGTTTATCATCCTTATTATTCCCCAGTGATTCTTTGCGGATTTTATCCAACATATCCCAGAACTCTTTGTGCCCTCCGTCACGCGGCGACATTTTAGAATATAGCTCCAGCATTTTGATTAACTCTCCTACCTTAATTTCCTCTTTATCACGTCGATTGATATTTTCCAAACAGTCTTTGATCAGAATCTTGAATTCATCAAAAAGCTTCTGATCTATATTTTCTTCTTTTTTTTTAGGTTCATTAACTGCCCATCTCAATCACCATCAGATCAACAGTCACGTTATTTTCGCTCTCCGGGTCGCGGGCAATTTTGAAAGAACTACTTTTTTCGGTGCCAACAATAAATACTGCATTTTCACCATGGGAGCGGACGATTATCCGGGGAGAATTGATACTATCCGGAAGAGTATTCCCCCTATGATCGGTCAAATCACTAAAGGCTACTGACTGCGAACCATCCCCGACTCCTGCTTGCCCATATAAAATGGCTTTGTCTGAACCTGTCTGTTCCAATATCAGA
>JBDRQG010000364.1:0-11232 GCA_043826475.1 bacterium | reverse complement strand
CAGATTGTTATCAAAGTCATCAAGAAAATCCCAAAAGGTAAAGTGGCTACTTATGGCCAGATTGCTACTCTTGCAGGTAGTCCTCGTGCCGCCAGGCAGGTTGTAAGGGTTTTGCATTCTTCTTCCCGCAAAGAAAAACTCCCCTGGTTCAGAGTAATAAATGCTTCAGGTAAAATTTCATTAAAACGGGGGGAAGGCTATGAAGAACAAAAAGCTATTCTTGTAGGAGAGGGAATTGAGTTTAACAGAGATGATAGTATTGATCTGAATAAATATCTCTGGAAACCCAGAGTCTGATTTTCTATAAAGAGACGTTAATAAATGTGGCTTAGCTACTTAGAAGTGGACGCGTTCATCAGAAGTGTCAACCGGAGTGTTTTTATCTTCCCGGTTGGAATTATTTTTATACAATCCTTTTGAAGGGTGGAGATGGCAGGTGGTCGTCGGCTTATTAGTTTCCACAAAAACTTCATTACGCACATCAGTACAACGGTCAGTAGCAATCTCGCCCGATTCGAGACAAACATCAAGGTGAACTATGCCTTCGGGTTCCTCAAAATCTAAAGCAGGCAAAGAATCATGAGCAGCCATCATAAATTCAGTCCAGACAGGAACACCGTTTTTAGCTCCATCCTGATTTTTCCCCAGAGATATTTTTGAATCAAAGCCAATCCAAACTCCGGTTGTAATCTGGGGCGTATATCCCACAAACCAATTATCGCAAAAATTGCTGGAAGTACCTGTTTTTCCTCCTGCTGGTCGGGTAAAGCCCATCCATTGAGTACGAGCTCCGGTACCGTTTTTGACAACCGACTGCATCAGACTGACCATGATATAAGCCGTTTGTTCCGAGAGGACTTCTTCTTTTTCTATTGCAGCATTATCTTCAATCACTCGGCCATAGCGATCGACTATTTTATGAATCATGCGATAGGGGATATGTATTCCCTTATTTGGAAATACCGAAAAAGCTGAAACCAGTTCTACCATCTTTAATTCGCATGTTCCCAGCGCAAGTGAAGGATTAGGCTTAAGGTCAGCAGTTATACCAAGCCTCTTGGCATAGAAAATCGCCTGTTCAGGATTAATCTTTAATATAAGCCGAATTGAAATAAGATTTCGTGATAATCTGATTCCATCTCTGAGTGTAATAGGCCCCATGAAAGTATCATCAAAATTATGCGGTCGCCATTGAGCGGCTCCGGGAATATCAAGCACAATGGGAAGATCGTCTATGATATCTGTTGTTCTAAAACCATTATCGATACAAGCCGTGTAAATAAATGGTTTAAAAGCTGAACCAGGTTGTAAATCAGCCTGAATAGCACGATTGAATTTTGTTTCTTCAAATGAACGCCCCCCAACCATCGCCAAAATATCCCCATTACTGTTATCTATAGAGAGCAATGCCCCCTGAACTTTTTGATATTCCCTGACAGGATTGCCAAAATTATCAACGGTATCTGGAATTATTTCCGTATAATGAGGATTATCAATACTATAGCTTCTTTCTATACGCGCCCGAAGAGAATCCACCCTTTTTGCCACAGCCGCTTCGGCTGCTTCCTGAAGTCCGGCATCAAGCGATGTAAATACTTTTAGTCCTCCCGAATACAGCATATTCTCCCATACCGGTCATATATGTATTGCCTTATTGTCTCTGTAAAATAAGGGGCAATTCCTAACTCTTCTTTTGGGGGAGAAATTATTAGCTCTTCATTGATTAGTGAATCATAAGTTGCTTCGTCAATGCCATTAAAAGTATAATACGAGTATAAAACTCTGTTGCGAGCCCTCAAAGCTTTATCGGGATATAAAAACGGAGAATTCGTATTCGGGGCTTTAAGCATGCCGATTAAAATAGCGCAGTCATTATAATTTAACTCTGACACATCTTTTGAGAAAAAGACATGAGAGGCCGCTGCAATACCATAGGCACCTCGCCCAAAATAATACTGGTTGAGGTACATTTCCAATATCTCTTGTTTGGAATAAGTCCGCTCCAATTTTATGGCCGTAAGGGCTTCTTTGACTTTTCGTTCCAAGGTTTGATTTCTTGTCAAAAAGAGCATCCGGGCCAATTGTTGAGTTATTGTCGAGGCGCCGGCAGCAATCCGCATCTTTACCAAATTGTAGGCTGCAACAACAAAAACTCGACGGGCATTAATCCCCCAGTGATCAAAAAACTCTCTATCTTCAGATGCCAGGAGTATATTTATTAAATAAGGAGGCATCTTACTATAGGGAGTTAAGGCTCGGTTCTCACTGTAAAATTCTTTCAGGAGGATACCATTACGATCGAATATTTTTGTTTTTATGCTCGGTTCGATATTATGGAGCTGTTCAAATGAGGGAAGATCGGATTGATATACCGAGTAAGTCTTATATCCCAGGATTATTAACAGGACAAGAATTAATCCTGTTAGAATAAGAACCGATTTAATCCAGCGTCCGTGCCGGAATAATGACTGGTTTATTTTAGCCATAGTTTCTTATATTGTGGTTAACCAACTCTCCCGTCAAGTTAAAACACTTTTGGCTTGTTTAAAACTCTCAAGTCCCTTTTATTATACCCCTGTCAGTTAAATATTGTCGAATTACGATACCAGACAGGTCAACCTTCGTTTATTATATGACGATAATTCGATTAGGATGCATAAAAAGGAGTATTTTTTGTCAAACGATACCAAAGTTAATGAGGAATTTGAACATCAATGGAAAATAATTACCCGCGGGACAGTCGATGTTTTACCGAAAGATGAATTTAAGGATACTATAAAGGCTTCCATAAAAGAAAACAAGCCCTTGCGGGTAAAGCAAGGATTTGACCCTACGGCACCAGATATTCATCTCGGACATACGATTGGAATCCGCAAGCTCAAGCAATTTCAGGACTTAGGCCATAAAATAGTTCTCATCGTGGGGGATTATACCGGCATGGTCGGGGATCCGTCAGGTCGTAATTCAACCCGTCCCCAATTGGTTTATGACCAGATTATGAAAAACGCTGAAACCTACCAGGAACAGTTTTTCAAAATATTGGATAAATCAAAAACTGAGGTTCATTTCAATGGTGAATGGTTCAAAAAAATGAGTTTCAGCGATGTCATGGATCTGGCTATGAAATTTACCGTTGCCCGTTTATTGGAACGGGATGATTTCGACAAACGGTTTAAAAGCGGAATACCAATTTCTATCCATGAGCTGTTTTATCCTTTAATGCAGGCTTACGATTCTGTGGCTATAAAAGCTGATGTGGAAATCGGGGCAACCGAGCAGAAATTCAATCTTCTGGCGGGACGCACCATTCAGGAAGCATATGGCGTCAAAAAACAATGTATTCTAACACTGCCGGTATTAGTGGGGATCGATGGTACTCAGAGAATGTCAAAATCATTAGGAAATTATATAGGTATCGATGAATCCCCTGATGAAATATTTGGGAAAACCATGTCTATTCCAGATAATGTGATTTTTAGCTATTTTGAGATGGCAACCGAGGTATCTCTTGAGGAATTAGAAAAAATAAAGAAACAGTTGTCAAAGCCGGACATTAATCCGATGGATATTAAAAAGGATCTTGGGGAGTGTCTGGTTGATATGTATCATCCAGCCGGCTCTGGAGAAAAAGCCCGTGAAGAATTTGAACGGGTCTTTTCCAATAAAGAACTGCCTGATGATATCCCGGAGGCAGATAAGCAGCAATTGCGTGATTGGGATTTGGATCCTGAGAAAATATACCTGGTCGGTTTAATAACGAAGAGTAAAATGGCTAAATCCAACAGTGAAGCCCGTAAATTGATTCAAGCCGGAGCTGTTTCTATAAATGGACAAAAGATTGACAATGATGGATTTGAATTTAGCGTCTCAGATTATAAAGAGATTATTCTGAAAGTCGGGAAAAGACGATTTCTTAAGATTTGTTTATAACTTTGGGCACTCTTTTGGTTTCCGGTTGTATTATTCTTAGAGTATATAGTATATAGTGAAAGGCAATTGTGCGATTTAAGATATTTTTCATATTTATACCATTATTGATTATTTCCGGGTTAGCCTGTTCAGCAAAACTTGTCAAAAGGGAAGTGTCTAGTATAACCCTCCCGGAGGAATCAGAGAAAAAGATCATCCGTTTATCCCCGGCAGCAGAATTAATTGATCCTAATGCTTATCGTTTCTACTCTGATGCAATTATATATGAAGCTGCAGGGGCAACATATCTCGCTTCTGAAAGTTATCGCAAAGCTCTTCAATTTTATCCTGATTCTTATGAAATCCGATGTTCTCTGGCTGAAAATCTATTTCGGTTGCAGCATTTTGACGATGCCTTGACAATCCTGTCGACGGCTTCACCAGAGGATGGCAGAGTATGGGAGTTGAGAGGGATAAATTACAGAGCTTTGGGCGCTATCGATTCTGCTCACTATTGCTATCGCATGTCTGTGGAAGAAGATCCTGATAATATCAGCGGTTATTCATTCTTAGTTGGTTCTTATGAACATAGACAACAATTTGATTCTCTAGCCTGGGCTTATGAGAATCTTTGCCGGATCCAATCTTCGAATCAAATGCTATGGTATGATCTGGGGGAGATTTATTTTGAATTAAATGATCTTAAAAAAGCGGAAAATGCTTTTAAGAAATCTATTGAAAGTCTTAATGATGCAACAAATATACTCCCTGTTATAAGGTTGGGAGACCTCTATACCGTTGCCAGAGTATATGATTCAGCTATTGTTTATTATCAAAAGGTAGTTGATTATGATAAAGCTGACTTTTTATTATGGCGAAAACTGGCGGGTAATCAAAGAATCACAGGATTTACCGATGATGCGATCTTCTCTTATAAAAAATCAATCGAACAAAGAAGTGATTTATCTAATATTCTCTCTTTTATTTGGCTTGGAGAAACATATTCTGAAGCGGGTCAGCTGGATTCCGCAATAATTCCATTACAATTAGCCCGATCAATGGATTCAATCAATATTATGATTTTAAGAGGGTTGTCCAACGTTTATATGCGAGAAGATAATGCTGATTCGGCTATTTATTACGCCTACAAAGAATTACAGGCAGCCCCGGAAAATATTGAAACTCAGCGTTATTATGGTTTAATCAATTATTTTTCGGATTCGCTTAATGTGGCTGATTCGGTTTTTTCAGCTCTGGTCATAAATGATGAACAAAATATTTTATATCATCGTTATCTCGGAAGAATTGCCTTGCGACAGGGAGATTATGAAAGAGGAATTGCTGAAGTTAACAAAACTATTGTATTAGATGAAGCACTTACAGAAAACTGGCTTGATCTGGCTTATGCCTACCGCAAAATGAATGACAAAATAAGTGAAATAGAGGCATATGAAAGAGGGTTAAAAAAAGTAACGGATTCATCAGGAATTGACCAATTGATGTTCGGTCTGGGCATTGCCTATGAACAAAACGGAGATTTTGACAAGAGCGTTAAAGAATTCAAAAATCTTATAAAAAGAAATCCTCAGTATCATCAAGCTATGAATTACCTCGGCTACTCTCTTGCTGATAGGGGGAAAAACCTTGATTATGCAAGAGATCTTATAGAACGAGCCGTAACTATGGCGCCCGACAACGCGGCATATTTAGACAGCTATGGCTGGGTGTACTACCGTCTGGGGGAGTATGATAAAGCCCTAATACATCTTTTAAAAGCAGTTGAGCTTGACAGAGACCCGGTAATTTTCGATCATTTAGGTGACACCTATCAGGCTATGGGAGACACAAGTACTGCGCGGGTCTGGTGGGAGAAGTCGATTGAATTGGATCCGGAGAACGAAACTGTAAAAGAAAAATTGGGTAGATGAAAACTCAGGTAAAAAACTGTTATTTCCTTATCACTAAAAACATAATAATTATTACTCTTACCTTTGCTGCTATATTGTTAAATTGCGCCGAAATAGCTTCGCCTCCTGGCGGGGAAGAGGATAAGAAAAAGCCATTTTTAATTTCTTCCGAACCTCCCAATGGCGAGGTCAATGTGCCTTTGGGAAATCGTATAATATTATCTTTTTCTGAGAGAGTGATTAAAACCTCAGGGAGATCGATTTTTATTTCTCCCCGGCCTTTGGATGAGCCTAAAATTAAATGGAAAAATGAACAAGTTGAAATTATTTTCGCTGATAGCTTTCAAGCAAATGAAACATACATCATTTCATTGAGTTCAGGAATAACTGATCTTCGAAAAAATAATTTGGACAGCGCCGGGATTATTGCTTTCAGTACAGGGCCAACTCTCGATACCGGAATAATTAGCGGTACGGTTTATCAGGACAGCAAACCCAGAGGTGGATTGGTTGTTGCTCTTTATGATCAGTCGCTGGTTAGTGATTCTACGGTGTATGACAACCTTTATCCGTCGTATTACACTCAATCTAATTCCGAAGGACAATTCAAATTTGAATATCTTCCTTCAAAAGAATTTCGTTTGATTGCCTTCGAAGATAAAAACAAGGATGAGTTTTTTAATCCGGAGAGGGAATCTTTCGCATTAACCGATCGTCCAATTAAGGTCGGCGGAAATATTAACATTGATAATTTGTCTTTAAGCCTGTCAAGTCAGGATACTACCAAACCAGGGATCATTTCAGCCTCCTTTACATCCGAAAATCTTTTAAAAATACGCCTGACAAAACCTATAGAGGTCAAAAATATTGCTGGAAATCCCAAACTGGCAACCATCGTTCTTCTTAATGATTCTTCTGTTTCCTATTCGGCTCAATCTCTTTTTGAAGATGACGATAAACCCGCTTCAAACCTAAATCTTTATTTTGGAATCCTTGATGAAGGAACATATAACATCGACCTGATCTACGATACCACTAAGCCCGCATTAAAATATGAAAATATCATACTTAAAAAAACTGAAGATAAAACACCCCCATCGGTTATAAGTTTTCAACCGGAGAAGAGTCCGGTATTGACCGACAGTCTTAAAATTAAACTTAAATTCAGCGAGCCGTTAAATAGGGAATCGATTAAAAATTCTACTTTTAAAATTAGCAAGGGGAGCGATACCCTACAATCAGTCCAGGCTGATTGGCTGGATGATTTTCGGATAAAGATAAACAGCCCCGAATTTTCCGCCGGGGAAAGTTATAAATTAATTGTAACCGATTTTGAGCTTATGGATCAAGCTGGTAACGTGGTTGGAGATTCTCTTCGGGAGTATACTTTTTCGACAATAGACAGTAATACCCTGGGCTCCATCTCAGGTGAAGTAAACGTGCAAATTCCCCAAAAAGAGAATGATCCTGTCATTCTGACCTTGACAAATATTGATAAGAAGACTGATTATAAACTAAAAGTTACTAATCATAACTTCAAATTGGATGTCCTCTCCGGCAGTTATATAATGGTTGCTCATGTTGACAGCGACAACAACAATGAATTCGCCAACGGATCAATCAAACCCTTCAGATATGCCGAGACGATCGCCAATTTCCCTGATACAATTAAAGTCAGAGCTCGTTTTGAGACGACTGGTATAATATTTGACATAAAGTAGGTGGGTATGGAGCAATTATTAAGATCATTACCGTTTTCAGAAATGTGGCAGAATATAGCAGGTATCGTTATCATAATTGTTGGAACACTTATAGCAGTCTATCTGGCTCGTTTTATTTTGTATGTTGCAGCCCAAAAATTGTTTTCCAAAACAAAAACAGATCTTGATGATATGCTGCTGCTGGCCGGACGCAAATATCTCAATCTGCTGGTGATTCTTCTGGGCGTCTATTTTTTGTTTGAATATTTGGGTAAAATATATAGTGATATTCTTGGAGAAAAATTTTTCAATGTTGTTGATGGTACTCTTTATTCCATAACAGTTCTTATTTTCACCCATTTTCTCGTAAAGATGATTTCGACTCTGATCAAGTGGTTCGGTGAGAATATTGCCTCAAAAACCGAAACCAGTGTTGATGATGAATTCATACCTCTGGTTGATCGTCTGATTAAAGTTATCCTTTATATTTTGGGAATTCTGGTAATCCTTGATCACTTTAATGTAAATATAACCGGCTTGTTAACAGTTCTAGGGGTTGGTTCTCTGGCTATCGCTCTGGCTGCTAAAGATAGCATTGCTAATATGATCGGCGGATTTATAATTATGATTGATCGCCCGTTTAGAGTAGGAGACAGGTTGAAACTGGATGACGGGACGGTATGCGATGTACATGAAATTGGAATCAGGTCATCGAAGTTCCGTACTTTCGAGAATACTTTGATTATAATGCCCAATGCCGAACTAATGCAATCAACAATCCACAACCAGACCTATCCTTATTCTGAAATCAGGGTTAAGATTGATGTGGGCGTTAGCTATAATGAAGACCTGGATCATGTCAAAAAAGTAATGCTTGATGAAGCGGCTAAACATGAACATGTATTAAAAAATCCACCTCCTGAATTCAGATTTCTTAATTTTGGCGACAGCTCTCTTGATGTCTCATTGCGATGCCGAGTGAGTGATGTCGGAAAGCAGTTTTCAACAGCTTGTGATCTCAGAGAGCAGATTCTTGTTAGGTTTAGAAAAGAAAATATCGAGATTCCATTTCCGCAGAGAGTTGTCACCTGGATGTCAGATGATGCTGCTGATAAAGATAAGAACGTCAATATTACAAATAACCCCCCCCGTTCAGCCACATCCGCTACAAGAAATAATGACCATCCTGATCATGATTGCGGCGATGATGGGGATGAAGAATAATATCATTGATTATGCATAAAAAAAGGCGGAAAAAATATCCGCCTTTAAGCTATCTGTCAGAATTATTTCTATTCCAACTGTCCCCAAACTTTTAATGTAACCCGACGATTCTTAGAAGCAGAACTCATCTCATCAGCCATAGCGACAGGCTTGTTTTGTCCGTATGAAACAACAAACAAACGATAAAGAGAGATACCACAATGATCAGCCATATAGAGCTTGCATGATCCGGCTCTCTTTTCACCTAATAAAAGGTTATAATTTGCTGAACCGGTTTTATCGGTGTGGCCGGCAATTTCGATTACTGAACCGGGGTAGGCGGACATTTTTTCACAACCTTCAAGAATAATTTCTTCAGCCGCAGGGGTCAGGGAATATGAATCAAAATCAAAGTTGACCGTGCCGGACCAGATAACCTGATAAGTTTCAAAACCGGCAGCTTTGTTAATAGCCAGATCGGTCTTTTCGGATAACTGAACGGCTAAAGACTGCAGTTTCTGCAATTCAGCAGCATTGGCGTTGGTTTTGTCGGAAAGGGCATCAAGTTGAGCATTGGTGCGGGCTTCTGATTCTTCAACTTTCTGATTTACATAGTTCTTATTAACACCGCAACCGGCGATAATCAGAACCAGTAAAATCATAAACATAGTCAGGATTTTCATTTTAATTTTCCTTTCATTATTTTTAATCCTCATTCTTACCTATTTAAGAACGTTTTCTATTAAGCAATTCTAACTAAATAACGCAAGTAAAAATACCTGTGGTGTTTTCTATTGTTTAACAGCCCCGGCTGTGATACCAGATACAATTCTTTTCTGAAGTATAATAAATATGACTAAAACGGGTATTACAGCAATTGCTGAGCCAGCCATAAGATGCTGCCAGTCAATGGCTTGTTGCCCCTGAAAATGTGCCAAAGCAACCGGAAGGGTTCGCAATGATTCGCTTGAGGTTAAGATATATGGAAACAGAAAAAGATTCCAGTTAGTAAAAAATATTTGAATGGCAACAACGGCCAGTGCTGGTTTACAAAGCGGCATTACAATAGTCATAATGATCCTGAATTCACCCGCTCCATCAACCCGAGCCGCATCTTCCATAGTTGATGGTAGTGATTCGATATACTGCTTGAGTAAAAATATTCCAATCGGATTAACCAGCCATGGTAATATTAACGCCCAGTAAGTATCATACAGTTTTGCTTTTAGCATCAATACATAAAGTGGTACTATCAATATATGGGCGGGGATCATCAATATAATAATGACGGAAACAAACAATATCTTTGTGAAAATTGTCCGATAACGAGCCAGAGCATATGCTGTCATAAAGCAAAACAGTATATTCCCAGCGGTGACAACTAAAGCTACAAAGGATGAATTGAAAATATACCGCCCCATACTTGAAGTTGTAAAAAGATCATAAAAATTCTTTAAAGTAAAACTTCCCTGCCATAATTCAACAAACGAACCCAATGACCCGGCCGGCATCAAGGAGACCCTGAACATCCAGAGTAAAGGGAAAGCCATAATAGCCAAAATCAGGATTAAAATAATATAATGAACAGCTTTTTTGATATATCCTGCTACCATAACGGTTGTCGTCTCCTCATAAGGATAAACTGGATTACAGAGAATATCCCGATTATCGCAAAAAGGATGTAGGCGGCAGCAGATGCGTAGCCGAACCGGAAGGCGGTTGTGACGCCTGTTTTATATATAAAATAAACCATCGAAGCGGTTTCAAATTTTCCTTTGGTCATCACAAATATTTCTACAAAGACCTGAAAAGACTTGATAGTGTTAATCACGATAATAAATAAGGCCACCGGTTTTAACAGGGGAAGGGTAATTGAAAAAAACTGCCGGATGTTTCCAGCTCCCTGAATACTGGCGGCTTCATATAATTCGGAAGGAATTGATTTTAAACCCGATAGAAATATAAGCATATAGTATCCGACTGACATCCATATATCCATAGCCATAATGGAATAGAGAGCTGTGGAACGATCATACAAAAAACCATTTTCAGGAGTTGTGAACCCAAGCATTGTTGCCAGACCGGCAATATATCCACCTCGGCTGTAAAGATTGGTAAATATCAGTGATATTACGACCATCGAAGTTATTGACGGCAGGAAATAGCCAGCTCTGAATACACCCCGCCCCTTGAAACGTCGATTGACGAGAACCGCCATGTATAGAGAGATTACAGTAGTGATTGGAACTGTTCCAAAAACAAAAATAAACGTATTCTTTATAGAGGTGATAAATTCCTGATCAGAAGACAATTCCTGATAATTACCCAAACCAATCCACTCGGCAGCATTTCTGGAAATAAGGCTGTAGTTAGTAAAACCGGTAATCAAAGAAAATACCAATGGGAAAAGCCAGAATACTACAAAGGTCAAAATCCAGGGAAGGAGTAAAACAATTGTAGTTAATCGGATATTTCGCATCATTTCCTTAATTTGCTGATTTTACTTCTGGCTT
>JBDRQG010000363.1:0-25197 GCA_043826475.1 bacterium | reverse complement strand
TTTGTTCTTTTTTCGCCATACTTACCTGTTAATTTACCAAAACCATCAGATCCATACATACCTACCAGTCAGTATCTATAATATATTATCGTTATTTGTCAAGAAAAGTTTCAAGAAAATTTTGTTAAAGCCATTTTTTTTTGCGGAAAAAGAGGACTAATCCAATTACGATAACAAACATTACCATTAATGAGTATAAATAACCGTATTTCATATTAAGTTCGGGCATAAATTCGAAATTCATACCCCATAAACCGACTAAAAAAGTGGGTGGAATAAAAAGAACGGTAAAGATCGTCAGAACTTTAATAATTTCGTTGGTTTTGGTCGAAACCGAGGAATAGTAGACCTCTAGTGAAGAATTCAGAATTTCCCGATGAAAATTAGCGATATCATCAATCCGAGCCAGGTGGTCATAAATATCGGAAAAATACTTAGCCGTTTTGCCCGAAATCTGCTTGAACGTCTCCTTTGTAAACCTAAGAACTACTTCTTTTTGCGGAAGGACTATCCGCCTGAGATGAACGATATCTCGGCGCAGGGTAAAAATTGAAGTCAGGGTTTCTGAATCAAGCTCCCCTTCCAGAACATCATCTTCAACCTGATCCACTTCATATTCCAGAATATCCAGAGTGGAATTATAATTATCAACAACCGTATCAATAACAGCATGGAAAAGGAAATCGACTCCGCGCATCATCAGCCGCTCATCCCGTTCTGCCCGATGATACAAATAATCAAAGATACGGTGATCGTCATAATGAACAGTAACCAGAGAATTATCTTTAAGGAAAAGGTCTATTTCCCCAATCTTCAGCCCCTCTTCCCGGCCGACATAATCCACTATCTGAAAGACAAGAAATATATATGACTCGTAATCATCGATTTTTGTGCGAGGCTTTTCTGAAAGAACATCTTCGATTGCCAAAGGGTGGAACTTAAAATCATGGGTTAATATAAAAGACTCCTCATCGGTTGGTTTGCACATATCGACCCATAACATGGCATCCTTATTTTTCACCAGCCGATCAAAATCCTGAATACCCTCCATGATTTTGACATCATTTCCCGGGAGGTATAAAAAAGATTTAATCATACTATCTCTTCCTTATCGATCAGAGAACCATCTTCATCAACGTGTTCGAGAATAGTTTCTTCTTCATGCTGTGATTTTATTTCCTTAATTGACACTTTTTCCATTTTTAAAAAGGCTACCCCTAAAATATACATAGGGATAAGATCAATAAAATGAAGAGCCAAAGCAAACATAACAGCATCCGATCGACCGATAGAAAAGGCAATCAAAGAAGTACTGACCGCAATTTCAAATGTTCCGGCATTCCCCGGAGTAATCGGAACCAGCAGGGCAATGGTGTTAATAATCATTACGGCCGCTGCAGCCCCGAGCGGGAGTCCAAAGCCAAAAGCTCTAAAAAGAAAGAAGACCACCAGCATATGGGCTGTCCAAAACAATAGGGATATTATCAAAGAACCAGCCAAATGCTTGCTGGATCGTAATAATTCGATCCCTTTTATGAATGAACGGATGAATTTTTTCGCACCAATATAAAAACCAGGCCATCGGTCACGGCATTTTTTTCTCCCGAATTCTTCAAGGCTTTTATGATATCTAAGAAAAAGATATAATAACACTAATAGAGCCAGTGTTATAATAGCAATAATCCAGCTAACCGAGCGGTACTTTTCTGGAAAGGCAAATGCGAAGGATGTTAAAAAGAGGAAAAAGACCAGAGTAATGGCATCAAAGAGAATTTCAAGAACAATAGTGGAAAAGACAAAAGTCTTACGCAGTTTTTCCTTTTTGGCAAAAAGGAACATCCGCCCTACCTGACCTGTAAGGGCCGGCATGAGAATATTAAGTACCTGTCCGGCTGAATAGAGAGTGATACTGCGTACAATTGGAATATTTTTTTGAGGATTTATCATTATTTTCCAGCGGATGGCCTTCAGAATGACAAATAGAAAAGAGCAGATGAGAGCGACTAACAGATAAAACAAATCAACTCGGTAATACAATTCTTTGATCTCACTAAAAGTGACATCTTTTACACAAAAAGCCAAAAGTGCAATGGCAATTAATGTACCCCAGAATTGTTTTTTCTTCCAAATCATAGTCTTGCATCTTTTTTTAAATTAAAGAACAAAAATCAAGATAGAATTTGAGTTGAGAAGAGTCAATAAAATTAAAGTTGATAATCAATGGGGACGGTTTATATCTCGGCAATAAGATCCCTGTGAATCCAGCCCCTTCTTTTGTTTTCAAAAAGGACATTATAATATTCGCCGGATTCATTAAGTATTTCGACAATTAACCCAGAAGCCCCCTGAAACTCAATATCCGAATTTGTAGTAGGGCCGTTTAAAACAGACGTCTCTTCAGCAATTATAACAGCCCGGCGGGTTAAATAGTCATTTCTATACTTGAATGTCGTAAGCCCGGAAATTATTATTAAGAATATAAATATAACAGTCGTTGAAATCCTCAAAGCAGAATTCCTCATCCCCAAACCAAACCGTGAAATTAAAAGCAGACAAAACAGAATAAATATTATCGATGATACCCAGGCTAAGGTGTTAAGCTTGTACGACCCAACTACTGACTCCATAAAAGTATTTATGGGATTGAGCTGCACACCTTCCATCTGCACCTGAGTAAACTGCTTTGTAAATTCAATGTTGTGAATTAAATCTTCATCGGCCGGTTCAAGTCTCTTAGCTCTTTGATAGTTGAGAACGGCTCGCCCCAGATCACCCTTTTTAAAGTAGGCATTTCCGAGATTATAATACAAGGGGGCTGACTCCATCCCTTCTGATAAAATCGACTCGTAACCTTCGATGGCGCTATCATAGTCTTTGCTTTCAAAAAACTTATTAGCCTGCTCAAATTTGTCCATCTCCGCAGATACACTATTGGTTGTGAACAAAAGAACAAATAACAGGAGGATTAAAATAATTTTATGCAAACTGCACCCCCTCTAATTTGATCATATGTTGTTCAGTTGCAGCAAGGACATCATCAATATCGTTTTGAGTTATCGATGAAGGGGCAAAGCGAGCAAAATCGCATTTTTTGAGAGTATCTGTGATGCCGTTTATTAAGTTGTCATCCGCTGATTTGTTCAGCAACAGGGTCTTAATTTGATCAGTGGTTAATCCATGCGGTGAAATATTGAGTTTATCCGCTATATATGAAGTTAAGGCAATATTTATCTCTGCAAAAAATTCAATTCCCTTACCTGGATTCGCCAAGGATTTTGCTTTAGACAGTCTTTTCTTAGCAATCTTCCCTGCCTGACGAGCTCGAGCAAAACTGATATCAGAGGCATACTTTTCCTTCCGATTGCGATAAATCACAAAGCCTATCAAAGTCAATACCGGAAGACCATTGACAACCAAATATAAAGGAGTCTCAATTATTAAATATCCATTTGGTTTTAAATCACCAATATTCTCTTTGATATAGCGGATATCACGAGCATTACTGCCTACGATCAGATCAGGATTTTGATAAGGAAGATTAGGAGAATCCACAAAACCTTCAGGTTTAATTACCCGCAATGAAATTGGCTTGGTTGAAAGAATCTTATATTGATTGGTTTCTGGATCAAAATAATTGTAGGCTAGAGATGGTATTTCAAGATTACCCGGGTGTTTGGGAATAAAAACCTCTTCGTATACTTTTGTTCCGCCAATTTTCTCCTGAACTTTTGTAACATTTTCATTGCTCGAAGCTCTATAAATCCGGAAATCCTCCATGTCTGGCATTGACGGTTCTGCGGCTGACTTAATATTTCCGGTACCACTTATTTTTATGGTCAGAGAAACTGGCTGATTTACTTCGACTTCTTTTTTATCAACCGAAGCTTCAATATTAAATTTTCCAATGCTTCCGGTAAAATCTTTCGGTTTACCTTCATTAGGCAATTTTTTTACATTGATTCTGATTGGATTACTGCTCACTGCCACTTCTTTGCCGGTATTAAAGAAATCACTAAACATTCCAAAGGGATCTCTTTGCTGATTATCCCCGGCAACAGTGACTCGGATAGTAGCTCTGCCTATGGTAAGATCTCCTGTCTGGGTTGGGAAAAGAGCATAAATCCGTTCGATGACTTTATATTTGCGGTTATTTATTACCTGCCTATATGGGGCTCTGTTGCCTAATAGTTCGGACCAAAATCCGGTCGTAGTTGGTTCGGATAATTCAGGACTGCCATAATATTGAATCGCGATATAGAATTTCAAGGTCAATGTGACCTGCTCATTGACATAAGGATTTTTATTGTCAATCACCGCTTCAAGAAAATAATCTTTCCCTTTCCCATTCTCCTGATCAACAGCCTGCTCTTCGGTATTAGATGATGTAGCCGTACCGGTGTTGAGAACAGTCAGATTAACCGGGTTCCCTTTATATCGTTTATTTTTATATACCAGGGCGATATTATCAATTACAAAAGTCCCGGCTTTTTTGGGCATCAGCAGGTATCGATAGGAGACCGATGAATTAACCTGGCCATTCACAATACTGATACTGCTGGATCTCCCCTGGGAATACATTTCAAAGGCAGCTATATTCGGCATATCAGGATTGGGAAGATTTTGCTCCTCACCGGAAATAACAACCTGAAGGTTGGCGTATTCATCAAGACCGACCGTATCACGATCGATAGTTACTTCGATGCTTAACTCATCAGCAGCTACGGCCAGACAGGCTGCTATCGGCATCAATAATAATGCAACTACTAAAGATGTAATCTTCATATTCGCCATTACAATATTTTACCAATCCCGTCCACTGTAAGTGCCGGCCGCTTGCATCCGTTTTATCTTTTTCTGAATATCCTGCTCATCATCTTTTAAAGCATTCAGGATACGCTCGGCATCTTCCTGGGACATTTCCTTATCATCTTGCTGCTGCTGTTGTTGCTTTTGCTGATCTTCTTTATTCTGATCCTGTTGATCTTGATTTTGATCCTGGTTTTGATCCTGCTGGTCCTGTTGCTGCTCTTCTTGTTTTTGCTCCTGTTGCTGTTGTTGGTCCTGTTGTTGTTGCTGTTGTTGATCCTGATTCTGCTGCTCCGGTTTAGAATGCTCCTTTAACATTTTACGAGCCAGTTCCAGATTAAATTTGGCATCCAGATCAGCTGGGTTTATTTTGAGGCTGTTCTCGAAACTTTCAATCGCTTTTTGATAATCCCCCATTTTGAAATAAGTGTTTCCCAGATTATAATTGGTTCTAGCTTCCATATCAATGTCAGGTGAATTTAATGCCTTAGTATAATTTTCTACTGCCCGCTCATAATCTTCAAGATTATGCGAAACGTTGGCCATATTATAAAACAGCTCCGGTGATTCCGGTATTTCGGTTTCAGCCATATGGTATTTTTCCATAGCTGATTCATAGTCTTTTTTGCTGAAAGCTTCATTGCCATCTTTAACATTATCTACATAATCTTCAGCATTGATATGTAGAGTAAAACCCAAAAGAATAACAATTATCAAGATCATTTGCTTATACATTTTAATGATCCTCTTTTGGTTTTTTACGTTCCGGCATGAAAAACTCTCCAACAATTAATAACAATGCAAACAATAAGGGCCATTGAAAACGGTCATCATATCTGGTTACCAGTGTACCTTCAAGTTCCTTTTTTTCCAAGTTTGAAATTTCTTCAAATATCCGATCCAGTTCAATCTCTCCCGGCGAAGAATGAAAATACTTTCCTCCGGTTGCCAGGGCTATTTTTTGCAGGGTCATCTCATCCAGGCTGGTCATTATGACTTCGCCGTTTTGATCCTTTTTAAAACCTACCTGATTACCTGTACGATCAAACATGGGAATAGGTTCCCCAGCCGGATTGCCAATTCCAACTGTATATATTTTTACCCCGTTTTTCCTTAGTTCTTCGGCCTCCTGAATAGCCCCTTCTTCCTGATCTTCGCCATCGGTCAATAATATTAAGACTTTATACTTTCTTTCCTGCTGGTTAAAAGCCTGATTGGCTTTTTCTAATGCCGCCGTAAGGGATGTCCCCTGAACGCTAACCGAATTCTGGTCAATCGCTCTTAATAAAAATGTAGCCGAAGCATAATCAAGAGTCAGAGGGCACTGAATAAAGGCTTCACCCGCAAATACAACCAGTCCGATGCGATCACCTTGTAATCTATTCAGAATGCTTTGAATTTCCTGTTTGGCTTTTTCCAATCGGTTAGGCTTCATATCACGGGCAAGCATCGAATTAGAAACATCCATTGCGACTACAATATCAATCCCCTCTCGTTTTAGTAATTCAAGATGCGTTCCGAATTGGAGCCTCGCCAATGCCACCACGATTAAGACCATAGAAACAAGAAGTAAAGTTGCTTTAGTCCCCTGTCGGACAAAGGAGATATAAGGGGCATTTTTCATTATCAGGGGAAGATCGCCAAAGCGATTGATAAGCTTCTTTTTGCGTGCCAAAGCCCAATAAACAAAAACTGCAATCAGCAGGACCAAAATCAACAGAATGAAATTTGTCGGTTCACCAAAACGCATAAATAAAATACTCCTACGGCAGCTTTCTGAAATATGTATGAGCCAGAATCATTTCCAAAAGTAATAACAATAACCCGGCATATGCAAAATAATGGAATAATTCCACATATTGAATATGAGCCGCAACTTCAATCTCAGTCTTCTCCAGACCATCAATTATATCGTAAATCTCTTCGAGTTCCTCACCGGAGCGGGCACGAAAATATTTACCACCAGTCCGCTTGGCAATTTCCGTCAAGGACTCCTCATCAATTTTAGTCGGTTGATAAACATACCGCTTGCCAAAAATCGGATCCTGATAAGGATACATGGCATTACCCGATATTCCGGCGCCGATAGTATAGATTTTTATATCGAATGCTTTAGCCAGATTTGCGGCAGTAATTGGGTCAATTTCACCGGCATTATTGTCACCATCGGTTAGAAGAACAATAATTTTGCTTTTACTTTCCGATTCTCTCAGGCGGTTGACGCTATTAGCCAAAGCCATCCCTATCGCAGTTCCATCATCAACCAGACCAAAATCAACCTGATCGATAAAATTCAAGAGAACGCCATAATCAGTGGTTAAAGGGCATTGAGTAAATGAATATCGGGCGAAAACAACCAGGCCGATTCTGTCATTAATACGCTTTCCGATAAATTTTTTAATCTCTTCCTTGGCGACATATAATCGGTTATACGGTTTGAAATCTTCTGCCTGCATCGAGGATGAGACATCAAGGGCCAGCATAATATCTATCCCCTCTGATTTTACTTCCTGGTATTCTGTACCAGAGCGGGGACGGGCGAAAGCGACTATAAATAAAGCAATAGCCATAAGACGAAGGAATATCAATATAAAACGAAGTTTCTGACGATTAGTACGGGCAGCTCTTTTTACGATGCGAATATCTGAATATTTTATCGTAGCTGACTTTACCCGGCGATGCTTCAAGTGGTAGTAAAGCATAGCTGCAATGATTAATGCGCCAACAATAAAAATAATTATAGCTGGGATTGTTGTCTCGAAAATGTCGAGCATATTTATGGTAAGGCCGGCGAATTCTATATTCATCCCTGCCCCCCTGTCGGAATCGGTTCGTCTTTTTCCGTTTTCTCTTTGAGATCCGATTCAACCTCTTTTTCTCTGAGCTTCTTGAGCCTGACCTGTTCTATTATATTATAAACAGCATTAAAATCCTGATCCGTTTTAGTATTTTCAGGAATCAGTTTAGCAAATTTAACAAGATCGGCAAATTTTAAAAATATGGCGGCATTATCATAAACATTAACCGGTAATTCAATTGCCTCGAATTGGGACAGATACTCATCAGTAGTCATATCCAAAACATTTTTTCTATATACTTTTCCCAGGTACCACCGGGCAATCTCTGACAATTCAATATAATAAAGCTTATGACTTCCGGCATCCGTCAGATTCCCCTGCTTGAGCAGAGCCAGCCTTTCGAAAGCAATCTCCCAGGGATCACGAAGATCTTCCGGATCGATATGAGCCTTTTTTCTTCGGAAACGATACCAGATTAAGACTGCGGCAACCAATAAAACCAAAAGACCCAAGCCACCGTATAAGTAATAATTGGAATAATCCCTTTCAAAGACATACTGGGCTTTTAAAGGTTTAATATCTAATGAATCATCAGTATTCAAAAGTAGTGAGTTTACTTTAATCGGTACCGGTTCGGAAATCATCAGTTTCTTAGTGCTGTCAGGAAGGATAAAAACAACCGGAATTGGTGGAATGATATAATCTCCGGTCGTAAATGTACTCAGGACAAAGCTGTTGTCACTCTGAATGCGGCCGTCTTCGCGTTTGGAAACCACATCGGGTTTGTAATCCTTGACATCGAAGGCTCCGAGATTAGCTCCTAACGGAGGCGGGATAAGTTCGATTGTGGAATCATGAATAATAATAAGTTTATATGTAATCAGATCACCAACATAGATATCAGCCCGGTCAACCGAAGTTTGAATTTCTACACCGGGTAATGAACTTACCGTATCCATCTCGGATTGAGCCGAAACATTTGTTCCGATGATTAACAGTAATAATAGATATGTCTTAATCAGTATTTTCATATATTATAAATTAACATCATCTGACATTTTGATCAAAAAATTCAACTTTTTCTTTTTGAGCTAACATCGAAATATAATCCTGAAAGGCTGACTGTGTTTTCTCTGATTGATAATCAAGAAATACCTGAGCTTTAACAGAATCATAGGGGGTATCTTTATAGCGCTGATCCTTATTCGCTCGATAATAATTTTTCACGTCATTGGTATCAATTTTAATCTGTGGCATTACCTTATCAACCACATATTTATTTATCAAAAGTTGTTTATTAAATAGCTGCTGCTGCTTTTTTATCTCTGCATCATCATCATAATTCTCTCTGACAGCAGCGTGATATATAAGTTCCATCCCGACATGCTGCCGCATGAATTCGACCTTTGCCTGGGGATTAAGAAATTGCTTTTGCGACTTGGGCGGCAACTGTTGGATATAATCATCGATTTCAGACATATAAATCGGAACCGCACCTATCTTCGCAACAATAGGATCATTATCATCCTTTGGACCGGCATCAAGATTGACTACTGCATCTAATTGCCGTTTAGCATCAACCACATTCCCCATTTTCTCAAGTGAGGCTACCAATTTACGCGAGGCCTCAATGCTGAAGGGAGCTTCAGGATCAAGTGATTGAGCTTTTACATAATAGGCGGCGGCATTTTCATAATCCAACAGGTTCTCAAAATATATCCGGCCAATCAAGTAATTGATATTGGCCCGCTCCTTATTGTCTATATCTTCAAAATCCAGAACATTTTTGTATTCATCGACTGCCGCTTTATAAAGGCGATTATCTCTGAGTTCTCCAGCTAATTTTTTATGTCGTTCAACTGCCACAGTATGATCAACATTACTGTTGCATGAAGACAAAACCATCATTACAAAAAGCACCAAAAATGATGTAATTAAACAATATATAAGTCTGCTTTTTTGCATAACTTAATACCTCTTCTCACGCATCTTGAAGAAATTGATAAGAGGAATAATATATGACTGGTCGGTTCTGATATTAATAAAATCGAGGTTTATAAGCTGGAATTCCCTCTTTAATCGTACTATATCTTCATCAGCTCGCGCTCTAAATTCTTTCCTGAATTCCTTAGAACCAGTATCTATCATATAAACTTCCCCCGTCTCGGCATCCTCAAGCTCGATCATGCCGACATCTTCGAAACTTGATTCCCTCGGATCGGAGATTTTAACCGCCACGAGATCATGTTTCCGGTTGGCAATTTGCAGAGGCTTGCTATAGTCTTCTGAGAGAAAATCGGAGATAAGGAAAACAACCGATTTGCGCTTTATAACCTTATTAAAATACTCCATAGCTGCTCCGATATCGGTACCAACACCCTCCGGTTCAAAATAGAGAATCTCACGAATCAATCTCAGGACATGTCCCTTTCCCTTTTGTGGGGGGACGAACTTTTCAATCTTATCGGTGAAGATAATCAGGCCTACTTTGTCATTATTTTTGATGGCCGAGAAGGCCAAGAGGGCACCTAATTCGGCGGCTGTCTCGCTTTTGAATCTTTCTCTTGTTCCGAATTTCCCTGAAGATGACGCATCCACAAGCAGAACTACCGAAAGCTCTCTTTCTTCTTTGAACTTCTTGATATAGGGATACCCGGTACGAGCGGTCACATTCCAGTCAATGAGACGGATGTCATCACCCGGTTCATACTGGCGCACCTCTTCGAATTCCATTCCCTGTCCTTTAAACGTGGAATGGTATTCTCCGGAGAAAAGATCATTTACTAGTTTTTTGGTTCTGATCTCAATCCGGCGTATCTTTTTGAGTATCTCTTTTGGCAGCATATCTCTTAAGCTTACGGCACTTCAATGGTGTCAAATATTTTTGTTACAATGGCATCCGAGTTAATCTCTTCCGCTTCGGCTTCATAAGTAATCAAAACACGATGCCTGAGGATATCATGGCCGATCGCTTTTATATCTTCCGGAGTAACATAGCCTCTCCCCTTCAGGAAGGCATGAGCTTTAGCCGCTAAATTGAGATAAATTGTCGCACGCGGGGAAGCCCCGAAAGCAATCAGGTCCTTGACTTCCGCAAGACCATACTTTGCCGGTTCACGGGTGGCAAAGATAATATTAATGATATATTCCTTGATCTTGTCGTCGATATAAATCGAACGGACAACTTTCCTGGCTTTGATTATATCTTCAGGAGAAATAACTTTTTCAACTTTTGGCAGTTCGGCTCCGGTGTTGCGCTCCATTATCTGGCGTTCCTCGGCAGGGTTTGGGTAGCCGATCTTAAGCATCAGCATAAAACGATCGATCTGGGCTTCAGGAAGAGGATAAGTACCTTCCTGTTCGATAGGATTCTGGGTTGCTAATACCAGAAAAGGTTCTTCTAATTTAAAGGTCGTTTCACCAATCGTAATCTGGCGTTCCTGCATAGCCTCAAGAAGAGCTGATTGTACTTTGGCAGGAGCGCGGTTTATTTCATCAGCTAGAATTATGTTGGCAAAGACCGGTCCCTTTTTTACGGTAAATTCAGCTGTCCGGGGATTGTAAATCATCGTACCAATCAAATCAGCCGGTAATAAATCGGGTGTGAACTGCAAACGCTGGAATTTTGCCTGGATAGCTGAGGCCAGAGTACTGACCGATAATGTCTTGGCCAGACCTGGAACACCTTCTATTAATATGTGGCCGTTAGCCAGGATCCCAATCAGAAGCCTTTCAATCAGATAATTCTGCCCCACAATTACCGAACTCATTTGTTCAGTTAATTTCTTTATAAATGACGATTCCTGCTCAACAAGAGCCTGAATTCCCTGAATATCAGTATCCATTTATCCTCCGTTTATACTTAAACTATATTTTGCTAAAAAATTCTTTTACTTCTGTTTCGAGCCTGATCGAATCACCGGGAGCCGAAACCACCGGCCGGAACTTATCCTGTCTGGCTTTTACTATCCAGCCGGACAGCTTATCACCTTCCGCTTTTGATAGTCCGCATTCCATAATATTTTTTATAATCTCTTCGTCTTCCAAAGTTTCAATATTTATTGAATATTGTGCCATAACAAAATCTTTGAGAAGCTGATATAGTCCGGTTTGGAATTTTTTCATATCATTCCCGGCGTCGTTTTTTAGTACGGCCAGATCTTCCAATCCCTTTTCTTTAGGGGATTTCTTGATTTCCTTGTCACCTCTTTTTCTTAACTTTATAAAGAAGACAACAATTATCAAAACCATAACAATGGCAATGGCCGATATGATTAAAATTATTTTAGTCCAGTTGGTCTCTTTAACCGGTACCGGCTCGCTGATCTGTATTGTCATTCCCTCGGTGACAAGTTCACCGGGAATGCTGTCCGGCAGGGCTACATATGGAATATTAACCGGATCAATTGTCCCCCGACCGGAAGAAGTAGGAATCAGAGTATATTGGTATGTCTTAATTGAAATTTCATCCGGACCTGATCCCTGCGAGCTAATCGAAGAAGTAAACCCCTTCACTTTCAAACGATCAAAGGTTGGGCTTAAGGGTTTGTCAAAACGATACGCCCACTGTGGTCCGTTCCACTGGAGCTTAATTTCAAAAACGGCGCTTAATTCAAAGGGGATGGCGGATTCTGATAAAGACTGCGAAACCGAAATCCCATCTGCTGAAACTGACCCGGTAAGAATAAATATCGTTAACAATATTAATAATGTATTAACTAACCTCACTTTATGCCTCAAAATATTACATATCTTTAGTATTATTAATCACATACAACCATATCTAAAATTCTGACATCTATCCACTTAACTTTGTTTATACTCAATTACTGATCGTGAGTTTCAAAAAATTTAATTCAACATAAGAGCCATTATACTTAATAACCAACCAATCGTAAACACCACCATTCCAGTCGAAAGCGACCTTCTGTTCGGATTACCCCAGATGAGAATTAATAAAACCAGGGTTGGCAGGTCAATTATATAAATAGTAATTATTTTAAAAGAAGCCCCAAACCATCCAGATAACACAGCAAACAATGTCATCAGAATAAATAAAATAAATACTATTATAACCATTATCAGTGAGAAAGGAATGCCTATGATTACAGGAAGAGTTCTGATATTATCCTGTAAATCCTGTGCAATATTTTTTATATCTGCGGTAATTTCAATCATAAAAAGGAATATCATGGTAAATAAAGCGGGTAAAACAGGTCCCGGTAATGATATGTTTAATTTTGGCTCAACCGCCAATCCTCCGGAAATTACTACAATTCCGGCTATCAATAGCAGCAGAAGATATTTTAATAGTGGGACTTTTTTTTCAATATAATCTGATAAGAGCATCAAGCTTGATAAGATCAACAGAGAAGCAAATACATATATGTTTATCAAGTAGGCAATAATCAATGAAATTGCTAATAATAAAATAGAAATAAAAAGAGCTGTTCGAGCTGTAACAGCATATTTATCAGCAACAATTTCAGCTTGTGCTCCGACGAACCTATTATGAATAATTTCATTGAGAATAAATGAACCTACAAATACGAGAAACATCGCCATTGATAAAAATAACGGTCCATAATATTCAGGGTTAATAAAGGTCGTATCTGCACCTGCCCAGATACATATTGGAGTCATCAATGAATATAAAAAATATTCTGGTTTTATTCTTATCATAATAGGAGGATAGAGAAGAGAAAGGATCCGGTCAACTTTTATATATCTGTTGAAAGCTCTATAGATAAATAAGGCTGGTCAAAGGGTAGATCCCTGTTCCAACCAAATGACAGCTTGACGAACCGGTAAGAATCATGCAAAGTAATTCCAAATCCAAACCCCTGATAGAAATCCTCCTCCGTTTTAATCCCTGCTTCTGAATCAACTAATCGATTATTAATATAAGCTCCATCGTAAAATAGGAAAAGGTTTCCCGCATTAAATCTAAATCGTGGTTCAATTGTAAAAATAGCTGTTCTTAATGCCGTAAACTGCTCCGAGCGAAATCCACGAATAGAACCGGGACCACCAACAAAATATAGCTCTGAAACAGGAGGAAGTTCTTCGGCTGTCTCCAGACCAAAATACTTCAAGCCGCTACGAATCATTAAATCACTTATAATGGTTTGGTACCAATCCATTTTTATGTTCAAACGGGTATCATTATAAGAGGACAATAGTCCGTTTTCAAATTGAAGTGAGTCATCATTATATTTACGGTAGGTGTATTTAATAGTCCAGTCAAATGCATAACCCTGATAGGGATTATATTTATCAATCAGATTATCGCTACTGATAGTGAAATTTGCTGAATAAGTAGAGAATGATGAATATGATAAATCTGACTCAACCGGCTCGACACTTCGATAGCCCAACCCAATCCCTGAGTGTAATCGCCTTGATAAGAGTACTCTTAATTTTGACTCTATACTAAATTCATAAAACTGATCCCGGTAATCCCGGGTCGAGGTTGTAAATTCGACCGTGCTAAAACCTTTATTAAAAACGAACTGGCGATAATACAATTCCAAAATATTATGCCCCTTTTCCTTTTTCTCAGACTTAAACGAAACTTTCCGCCCTGAACCAAAAAGATTATTAAGTCTTAAATCGAGATTCCATATCATGGTTTTCTTATCAGGGAGATACCCTCCCCCGGCAATTATCGAAACCGGTTTTATTTCTTCAAAACGGAAAAGAAGATCAGCCTCTGTAAATCCCGGCCTGGGGATCACATCTATTGGTGGTATATATCTGATATAATCAATTTGTCTGGCTGCAAAGTCGGATCTTTCCAACAGTTCATTATTTAAAGTATCACTTTTACTAATTGCTATATATCGTTTTATTGTATTAACATTAGTGCGTCTTAAACCATCAATTACAATGGCGCCGATTTTTAGTAATGGGCCTTTGAGGAAATTTAAGTGCAGGATAACACTTTTATTATCTTTTTCGATCTGTTCAATTTCTAATGAGGCATAATAATAACCGCTGTCCTGATATGGTTTCAAAAAGCTGTTTATGGTTCTATTTACTGAAGTTTGATCGAATGGCAAATCTACTTTATTGGCTGAAATAATATCTCCATTAATATATAGTGAGTCGATTCTGAGATTATTACTAATATCCTCAGGATTATCATCAGCCAAAGTCAAAAAGGGCATAAAAACAATCAAAAAGACTAAAACAATTTTTAACATATCAGAACCCTGCCACCATCTCTCCCCGGGCCGTAACTCTCGCGGTACGATTGTCAGCATGACGGCCTGAAATGTTAAAATTTATCCTGATGCTTTTTTTGAGTCCATATCTAAGCCCCAATGACCATATTGCCCCTTTGTCGCCCGGCCTGTTGTCAGTGAGAATATATGAAACGGCGTTACTTCCGGTACTATTCAATGATTGAGAATATAATTCAATACTGCTTCTTATTTCCCCATTATTGATAACGCTCCAGCGGCTTGATGATATTATAGAGTATATCTCGGATTTTTCATCAGTTTTGTCTTCGGCTTTTCGATATTTAATTCCGATTGTAATTTCATGCAGACCCATCGATTGCCTGACTGATATGCCTGAGATATAACCATCAATGTCCCCACCCCGGTTATAATATTCATTTTGCTGGTTTTTGAATATTTCCAGAGATTCTTCAAACAGCGTTTTCGACAATGCTTGCTTAAGAGTGGCCGAGCCGCTTCTGTTTTTTTTCTCTCTTTGAGAATTTGATATATTCCTTATTTCAGTATCTTCGCTCAATCCAAAAGAGAGGGCATAAAAACTCATGACAGGGAATAATTTCAGATCAAAATTATAATGGCTGGTATAAAAAAGATAAGCCTTGCTGTTGTCTGAAATAAATGGAATCACCCACCACCCATTCCTGTTTTCACCATCCATCAGCTCCTCATTATGGCGGGAATCAAATCGAAACATGGCTATATCCCAGCTTTTGGTCAAGCCGAATATCTTTTCCCCACGAGATACTTTGGCCTGTTCGGACAAAATTTCCTCTACTTTGATATAATCCCCTTCAGGTTCGGGGCGATATTCTCCATCTTCAAAAATATAATCCCCTTCCCCCTGCTTAACCTTAAAATACGAAATGCCTCTTGCCTTGCGGGTTTCATCAGAAAGGATATAAGTCGAATTAAAACTGAAACGATGCCGTACATTATTATAACGTAAAATCAATTGACCAAGGAAGTTCTCTTCTTTTATATCCGGTTTATCGAGCCACTGGTAACTCAAAATAGAGGAGTAATTCAAATTTCCTAACTGTCGATTTGATTCCAAAGAGATGCGATGCCACAGCAATGATGGCTCCCATTGTCCCGAGAGTGAATCTTCATCAAATCTTTCAAAGCGCAGCCTTTCCGTGATATGATCAATTTCAGCCGTCAACTTTAAGTATCTCGTCCCATTACCCATGCCCGTATACGTATTTAACCGCCGGTCAAATTCTGTTTTGGTTCTTAGTGTCCACTTTCTATTGAAATTCCAATCTAAACCTGCAGAGTAGTTATTCATTTCGCCTGTGGTTTTTCCAAACGGCCTATCATAGTCAACCCGTATTATATTTATAGATATATCAGTTTTAATTTTATCATGCGGGATAAAACTAAGCGACATCCCCCCCCGCCACGAGTCGAGCTCATTATCATAATTCAATCGGGAAACATATGGAGTAATTCTTATTTGTTTTGTCAGTCCTACGCTGGATTCAAAGCCATACCGGGATTCATCTGAGGCAGGAATATAATTTGAAGGCAACAAATAATCACGACTGAAGTCAGCATTATATATACGGCTCCGCGTTCGATAGTTTATCTCCTTTAATCGAAAGTTAAGATTGTAGTAATCAGGGTTATAACTCTCCCTCCAATTTTTATTAAGAGAAATAGTATACATCCCGCCGGTGTTATCATTGTCATTGAGATTAGAGAAGAGATTCTTATCATAATCAGATAACCTGACTTCACTATAAACATTGCCAAGAATATTATTACTAATACTCACCCGAGCCAAATATTGATCGATCCTTTCGGCGGCAGGAATGATTACAACCGGAAGATAATCACCTTTTGCTACCCCGGTGAATTGGTATATGTTATTGCCAATGAACTTGTAATCGCCATTATTATCACCAACATAACTGAAACTTATGGAATAATAACCTGTCCCTGATTCAACAAATTGAAAAACCGAATCGGGAAGACTGTCAGAAATAAGAATATAATTTCCATTCGTGTCCACAGTAATCCCGCTTCGAAATCCTTGATCAATATTATCTCCAACCTCCTGAAGGATAATTTTATCGGTATTAGATAGATCCCCAGCCAGGGGTTGATTCCTGTCATCCCCTTCCCGCAGCCATTCCACTTCCACGACAACAGAGGAATCACCAAGAGAAACTCCTCCTCCCCCTGAAAAAAGCTCCCCCTTAAAATCCCCTGCTTGTGGTTCATAATCAATTTCTATCCGGCTGCGTTGATCGATTGCGTGATTAACATTAAAAGTAATGTTCCCTACCGAATAGTCTATCAGATAGTCTTTATTGGTTCCCCGTTCCAACATTTTACCATCGAGCCACACCTGCTCCGATCCAGGGACTACCGGACCACCATTGGAGTTTATCTGGTATGGCCCCTGCAACTGATCGACGCCGGAGAGTTTGATCGTTTGATATTGTCCCCGAGGCCTTGAAGCTGTGGCATGAATATCGAAAGCCCTGTTTAGATAGGCTGCGGACACGCCTGAAATTCTTTTATCCCTGGTTGTACCGGAGGCAAATCTGTCAGTATACAGGATATCACCGATACTACCGGTAAAATTATCGGACTTTATCTGCAGATTTATTTTATCGAGTTCATTAAGACGGCTGTTGGCGGTACCGTAGGCTGGATCATAACCCCGATCCGAAATCGATCCGGTAATTTCCAATTGTTCGGTAAGATTGCCTGCTATAGAAAGATCCAGTGTCTGGCTGAAATTTGAACCCCCAATTGAAGCGGTGTTAAAGCGGAATGATTTAGCGCCTGATATGTCAATATCACTGGATAAATCATTAACAACCCGATACTCTTCTTCATGGTTATTATGCCCTGATCCGGGATGCGTTGTATTTGTAGATGGAATTTCCCGGCCAAATTTTGTCTTTAACCATGCCGGCAGAAGAGTATATGAGATTCTTAATGTATCTTCTTTATTTATATTCAGGGATGTTAAATCAAAACTATTTAATGACCTGAGATACTTATAATCGGCATCACGCACCAGAAGATGACCATTGAGATACAACGAATCAGATTGATAAAATATATACTGCTGACCGATATAATATTTTTCAGGAATTTGCTTTCCTATAAATTCAACTATCGTTCCGGCTGAAATATTCCCGGGATAAATCATGTTAATTATAAAAATGATTACAAATGATAACTTCAAATTTATGGGAAGCCGGTTTATCATAATAAACCTGTCATTTGGCAAAAATCATTTAGTTATAGATAACTCGACAAACCAGCAACCGGTCATTACCGGTATCAGAGATAACAATTTTTTTATCTGGAAGCATGACAATATCGGATGGTTCATTCAGTTTAATATCTGTACCAGGGAGAATCGGACCAGCCGAAAAGACTGTTTCATACTTGTTGTTTAGAAAAAAGAGACGACCGATTTTTCCGTCAATGACCCATATACCATCAGAATCGACAAACGCTGCCGTTGGAGAAACAAATTCCCCGTTATCCACGGCTCTTATAAAATTGCCATACTCGTCATATATAATCAAGCGGCTGTTGCCGGCATCGCAGACAATAAATTGTTTTTTTTTGTCAGTTATTATTTTTCTTGGAGCTTTAAGCTGTTGTCCGGTATATCCGAAATCACCGACAAATTTATCAAAATTACCGACATTATCAAATACCGCTATTCGATTTCGCTCGTAATCCGCCACCCATAATTCTCCATAATTAGTGATACCTACCCCCGAAGGATAACCGAATTTTAAAGGATCATCGCTGTCATAAAAAGGGTATTCATCTACAAAATTTAATTTTGAATTATATCGTGATAAGCGCTGATTCCCTTCGTCACTGATTATCAAATTCAAATCATTATCAACGGTAATATATGAGGGTTTGCCAAATAACCCTGAAGCTGCTCCCGGCCCGCCGAATTCCCGCAACGGGATATGATCAGAGCCAAATTGGATTACCCGTTTATTGCCTTCATCAATGCAATACATTACGCCGCGGCTATCTACTGCGAGTCCAATCGGATTTTGCAGGATATCTCCTAAAATTTTCCCGGATATTACTTCTTCCACAATAAGAGCCTGTGGAACTTGAGCAGGTTGACTTTCTGATAATTCATTTTTATTTAAAGATTTACAGGAGAGCATCAATAACAGAAATAACAGAAAGGGAACCTCTAAACAGCTATATTTGATCATTATCTAAAATCCCGGATAATAAGTCAATTTAATCTGCCGGTCATAAGACATAGGATCGATATCAAGTGAAAATTTTGAATCTGTTATCGATGATAAAAAGTCTTCGTGTTCTTCACTTCCTCCCCTTTTTGCGTCGCGCACCGCATCGACAGTTGAAACCACTCTATTGATTAAACCGACAATAAACATCCATTTTGCTTCCCGGTAGGCTTCTTTGCTTCTTTCCCTAAGGTACCCGAAAGTAGCCTTATCTTCTGCCGACTGCCATCGCCAGTAGTAAGATGAATTCGGGGAATAATATGGAGAACCCGGCTCCAAAATACGGCCAATGCCATTATATTGATCGATGTCCCAGTATAAGTCCATCTGTCCGGTAAAAATTTCATCTTTACCTTCCAGATCCGCACCAGCCTGGGAATTGGCAAAACGAATCATATCATCATTGCGCCAGCTGCCATAGGTTCTCAGGGAGAAATATGAAACCCAGGTTAAAACTTCCGCTGCAAAAAATATTCTGGCTTTGGTCATTCTGTGATTATAGTACTGACCCCAGCCTGGTATCATAAAAGAATACAAGCCAGCTTTAATAACCGACTTACTGTTATCATCAATCACTTCATGCTGATCATCATAAATACCACCCTGATAATAATTACTATTTAATAACTTTAAATCTGTAGTAATAGGGTGGTTAAGATTTGCTGTCATCTGATTTCCTATAGATACCTTAGGTAAATCAGCGGCGTTAATCGAAAATACCAGCGACAATATTATGACAACAGTAATAAAATATTTAATCTTAATATCCTAAAACTTATATGTTAACGTAAGATACGGGGTATCCTTAAAAGAATTATACGATTTCACCGAAGGTTTTATATTTATTTGGGAGAGAATTGAACCTTCATCTTTATCAAGGTTGTTGTTAAACCTTTTAGCCATGATAAAAGCTTCAAAAGCACTGATAACATGATTGGCGACTGATAAAATTATCATTCTGTTTGCTTTACGATAGTTGTCATCTGCTTCCTTGCGCATTGGTTCATATATCTCAATCCTGTTGGCTGAGTAGGGAGTGTTGATTGGATCGCCAGTTATTCCGGCAGGGGGATGTTCAACACTAAAGCTATCAAGAGTTTTATTCCCGAGTTGAGCATCATCCCAGCCCCAGGCAAACTGGTCATACTTCCCGGTCATTTCATAGTACTGTTGTGTTTTAGTGTCTGGTAGATGGTGCGATACCTCATGCGCAGTTATCAAATTATCATCGGTTTCACCATAAGTCCATAGTAAATATTTGTCTTCATATCTTGACCTGCTCCAAAGCGAATCATGAAAAGCTTCAAATTCAGCGGTTAAATCATCCCCTTTACTATCCCATTTGCTGTATAAAACCCATGAGGCAACTTCAACACCAAGAAAGAAAACCGGTTTAATTTTACTCCCGTTATAAAACTGGCCGAGTCCGGGGACTAATAGAGACATGGCAAAGGCCTTTGCCGGTGATTTATACTTTGGGATAGAATTTTCCTCATCGGTATCGTATATATTATCGTTGACAAATGTCCCCTCTTCCATTGAGGCACTGGCCAGACTGTATTTAACAGCATGCTGCTCCTGTTCCAGAAGATCTACAATCGATTCCGTTGCACCTGAATTGGAGACGATAATAATACAGATAGTAAATATGATCGAGATATTACGAAAATTCATTATTATTAAGTATTCCTTTCCTGCCTATCTAATTACTGCAATATCGGTAAACGCTTTTGATTCGCTGCCGCTCATTTTGACATTAATCATACAACGATAAACACCGGGAACAACATCAGAACAATTCCAGACGACTTCGTTGTCAAGACCGCCCTGAGTTGTACCATTAAAAACATCGACTTCCACTCCGGATAAATCATAAATTCGAAATTCAACCTTCTCAGCTTCCTGACCAAGGAAATATCTGATAGTTGTAGAGCCATTGGTAACCGGATTGGGGTAATTATAAAACTTACTATCATCAAACGATGATGAGTACTGCTTCGGATCTCCTAATTTTTCCTCGGTAAGAGAGAGTGAACCTGAAGCATCACTTCCCCCCATAGGCCAGTAATTATCAGTATTATCAAAATCAGCCTGCCACAAATAAAACCAGCCATCCGCCCCCAAATAACCAAAATATCCACCAAGTGAATCTGATAAAACCAGAGATGGCCCCACTCCTATCTCACCTCCTGACATTGGGAATCCGTATGAAATACCATCACCTAACGAATAAATATTACCAATGTCAGTTGGAAAAATAATTTCAACCTTTCCCCCGTCTTCAATGTCAGAGACAATGGGGCTGGATATAACATTATTTGAAAAGGAGCGATCATCAATTTGTTTAGGAAAATCGGTGATCAAAGTCAACTCCCGATTATAAGCACAAATATGGTTTAGTCCGCCAAAGATTAAATCCGGATAGCCGTCAACATCAATATCAGCGAAAATCGGATTGGCTGTCGTGGAATAACCCGAAGCCAGCGTTTTATATATTGATAAAGTTAGAGGATCGAGGTCAACCGAAACCAAAGCAATATCCCCGTCATCAGTAACAGCCGCCACTTCAAAAATCCCATCGCGATTCATGTCAGCTGAAATCGGGCCATAGCGATAATGTCCGATTAATTGAAGGGAATCGATCTGATCATTATATAATGCATAAATAGTCGTTGCATCAGAATCACCAGCTAAAAGAATAACAGCAGCACCAATTTTGCAGATACCATGATATTCTTCATTAGGTAACCTGCCCAAAATAGTCTTTTGAATGGGAGTGATAGTCAGCTTTTCGTAAACAATTCCCGAATCGGTTAGTACATTAATTTTATCTCCAAATGTCATGGCAATAGGCGAACCAACTGTAATAAAGAATGAGGTATAATCAGCCTGGCCATCGTTGTCATCATCGACAGGCTTATAAATCAGGACCTGTCCGTCTGTAGCTATATCAGGGGTTGGAATTCCAACCGCTACCAGCTTTTCACCAGTGGTGTCAATTCCAAAATAGCCGGTTACAGGACCGGCATAAACAGGTTGATTATATCTAAATCGTAAAAACAACGGTATGGCATATTGTTTTCCCGTATCTATGCTGGAAAGGGCAACATCGTAGAATAACGGTGCCGAGGGATCACTATAAAATTTACGAAGATAATTTTCTCCTTCAGTCGTAAAAACCAAAACCTGTGTTCCTGAGGCGCATATTATTTCGTCGGTACCATCTTTATTTAAATCATCACAGATTGGAGCCAGACCAAAATCAGGATAACCGACACGAACAGGAAATCCCGGAACTAATTTATCAGTCTCAAGATCAAATCTAATAAAATGATCATCAAGAGTAATATCAATCCCGAAAGTGTCCGCTACCCGGCTTATATCTGTCATATATACATGGGTATTGTTGCCGGTATTATCAATAGCTGGCGGGTTGGTATTGGGAGTAAATGAAGTATTGCGGTCATCACGAAATAAATCTTCCGCTCGCCCGTAGCCGGATCTGTAATATCCACCTAAATGAACCAGACCATCCGCCTCTACCAGACTGATAAATCTTTGATCGGAAATCCATTGAAGGTCATTATCATCAAAGTTATTTAAACCGTCATTATCCCAGTCGAGTCCGGCAACGCTTTCGTCAACATGCAATACTAAAAGACCAGAGCCGGGGATAAGATTATCATATTCGGTAGTATAGTCTCCATATCCTATAATATTTCCCAACTCATCTCTTAAAATTTCAACCGTTCCCTGGATAACACCCGTACGAGCATCAGCTCTGATACCGGTCTCTTTTCCGTCAACTTCAATGAGCCTGTTCTCAATCAAATAATATTCGTTTTCACTGATGGGGATACGGGCGATTTTAATACTATCAGTAATCATCTCAGCCGCTGCAATTTTAATATCAGTCCCTTTTCTGAAATCATGAACATCAACAAAACCGAGATAAGCTCTTGACCAGGCACAGGGATAAAGTGGTATTGCACCAAAAACACGGCCAACATCAAAACCAAAATCAATCCCGGTTCCAAAACCGTTATTGTCCATTAATGCGAAATCGCCTAACTGGCTCAGAAAACTTCGTGTACTATAAATATCAACTAATCCCAACTGATGCCCAAATTCATGGGCAATGACTGCATTCAAGGCTGTGGCGCGGTTATCCTGGCTCGCTGTTTCAGGCATCATCAGAGCTGAACGGACATAATGTGTATTAAAATCAACACCAATGGAATCACCGAAGAGGATAAACCCGGTAAACAGGTCATTGCAAGTTTCCGGGAAGCCAATATCATTTTGACGATCAGAACCGGCGTGAAATAAAAATATTGATTGGTAATCATCAAACCTGATTTCAGGAGAGGCTGAATCAGCTAATTTAATACAATCAATAAAATATCTTTCCAGACCCGTTATTACCGAATCCCCTTCGCACTTGCCGTAATAATTCATCGGCTCCGGCAAAGTATAAACTGAATCTTTTGCGGGTGGGAAAATATCCCATGAGAGAGTAATTTTCCCTTCCGAAACAGTCTCATAGTAGCGGCTCAAAGCCTGCAAATGGGCATCATAATAAAATGAATCATGCGGCGGAGGATCTATCCAGTGGCCGACCATATCATAATAAGCTGCCGAATCTTCCGGAGTAGCAAAAGGATCATATAAATCCATCATTCCGTCACCGGTCGTATTGGGATCATCAGGCAGCTCTTCCTGAAAATTAAACCGCAGTACAAGTACTTTTATGACTACAGCCTGATTGGCATCAAGAGCTTTATCAGGAAGGGACCATGATTTATCCCGATTAATTCCAGGAATAATAGTCTCACCCGTATTAGGCATCAGACAAGGGTGTTTTACAGAATTATCTCCCCCGGTATCATCGGGGGAGACTTTTATGATTGGATAAACTTTATCTTCTGCTAATACCGAGGCTATCAGCAACAAAACGGATAGTAATATTTTTAAAATCAATGCAACATCCTATGTTTACATTTTAATAACTAAGCTAATTAATATACCATTGTGAGCGAAGTACGCAAGGTATTTGCCAAAGCGACATTGCCACCAGGTATATATGCAAAATCAAATCTCAGCTTATTGAGAATATAAATTCCTACTCCGAGTGTAGGTGTTTTTACATTTCCCTCTTTATCATAAATATATCCGACACGAGGAGCAAATAAATCGGCATAAACATATTCCATACCGGCATTGTATATAGTCTCCTTAAAATCGCCAATATCAACTAAAGATTTGTTAGCTTCCACCGTCACAAGAAATCGATTGTAATCGGAATTTAAGAGTTTATATGAAAAGCCAAGAGCCAGATTCCTTGGAAGAGGGTCGGCTTGTTCTTTCTGGCTGTACTGCAAATCAGGTCCAAGGTTGGTGATTGCCAGTCCAAAATTTAATTTAGGATTCATCCGATATAGAAGACCCAGATCAACACCCATGCCTTTACTGCTGCCAGAACCCTGAGCTGCTCCTCCAGTATTACCAGCCAACTCACCCTGTGATGAAAGCAAAGAGTATATAAACTTCACAGATATGCCGCCCGATAGAGATTTTGTTAGGGGCGCTCCGAAGGTAACATTGGCTGCCAATTCATAAGGTTCATCCGTTCCCAATGGGACACCATTAGGATCAGTTAATCCTATCTGACCATAAGTAAGATAAGTAAAGCTTAAAGCGACAGTACCCCATCCCTGAATATTATGGGTTCCTGATAAATAAGCATAATACATATCACTGGCCAGTTCCGGCAGCCATTTTGAGACCATAAAGGTTAATTCATTTCTTCCTTTAGCCTTGAACACAATATGATCATCGCTGGCTAACCATAACTGATCTTCGATATTATTGACATAAATCGAATTCGACTTGTTCATCCCTTTTTCAGTAACAGGTTTCAGTTTTTTACTCTGATTATCAAACATATGAAGTCCATCAGAAGTGGCAAAATAAACCTGTTTGGATCGTCCCTGAATAGAATTAATTCTGGTCGCGGTTGGATTCTTATAGATTTTGATTGTATCACCGGTATTTAGGACAGGTTCACTCAAATCATTTACAGCTAAGAGC
>JBDRQG010000362.1:0-19060 GCA_043826475.1 bacterium | reverse complement strand
AGTTCCGTTTCACTTATAATCATACCAATAACGAACTGGTTTCAACAGGAGTCTATCTTAATAAGCGCCTTTATAAGCAGACACAGTTCACTTTCTCGTATGAACGCGATATTCCCTCTGGAACGAATATGTTTCGTTTATCATTTAATATGTTCACTGATTTTGCCGGTTTTACAACCCGGATAGCCTCAACCGGCGATGCCACCAATGTCACCCAGACACAAAACGGATCGCTTCGGTATGACAACGACAGCAAGCGTCTGATTCTGGATCGCTACTATGGCGTCGGGAGATCATTTGCGGTGGTTCGTCCCTTTATGGATGACAACCTCAATGGCCGTATTGATAATGATGAAAAGTACGTCGATGGCCTCAAAGCCCAGATCAAAGGGGGACGGGAGAGGAAACGGGGCAAGCAGCATCTCTATTACTACGATGGCTTGAATCCTTACGATGAACAGACGGTTCGTATCGATCCCTTGAGTTTGGATGACCCGTTGCTTAAACCGATTTATGAAAATTACGAAATCGCCCTGAACCCCAATGTCGTAACGGCTATCAATGTCCCGATTGTAATCGCTGGCGAAGTAACCGGTTTTGTCACGCGAGAAGCAATAGCAGGTGATGCCGGCCAGGGGGGAATCAATGTTGTTTTTTATAATCTCGCAAAGGAGTCTCTGACCGAAATTACAACATTCAGTAATGGCGAATATTTTTATCTTGGGTTAATCCCCGGAAAATATAAAGCCTATGTTTCTCCCGAACAATTGCAGCGGTTAGGCTACCGATGCGAACCGGAGTCGTTGGAATTCGAGATGGAAGTTGCCAAAGGAGGGGCAATCGTCTCCGACCTCAATTTCAAATTGATACCTTTGGAAGAGAAATAAAAGGCAGGATCACTTTGGGATCCTGCCCTACGAAAGAAAAATTATTATTTCACCAGCATCATCTTCTTGCACTCAGCGTAATCACCAGAAGTCAGTCGATACAGATACATGCCACTGGCTACTCTGTTATCATTATTGTCTGTCCCATCCCACTGAATAGAATAGTTTCCGGCTTCACGGTAATCATCAAGCAAGATCTTTACTTTTTGGCCAGTAATATTAAAGACTTCAAGTATTATCCGATTTGATTTCTGTAACGCAAAATCTATACTGGTACTCGGATTAAAGGGATTAGGATAGTTTTGCGAGAGGTTGTACTTTTCCGGAAGAGTTTCCGATGATGATGAAAACAATTCACTTATCTCAATGCGATCGCCATTTTCGGTCCAGTACAGAGCGGGATAAACTCTTTGATCATTTATAGTGATAGTATAACTCTCACTCAATTCATTATTGGCTGCTTTAGAAATTTCATCACGGCCATAGACAGGTGTAAATCTCAGGATCCCATCAGAATAGATTCCACTGCCACAGATTTCACCCGCTTCATTGGTAAATTCAATTTGTGAACCATTTGAAATGGGGTCTCCATCAATTTTAATTTCACTACCATAAACCGATAGCCAATAATTGGTAGTATGAATTTCAGAATTAGTTATCGTTTTTGGAACTCCATCCCCTTCAGGATAAAAAGGTCCATTCCAACCAGGATAAATCAGATATCCATTTATACCGGATTTTACCCAGTAACCGAAACCGGGAGACATATCATGAAGAGTACTTGCAACATCATCGGGTATATAGATATTTGCTCCGCCATCATAGCCATAAACAACCTGGAGCACATAGTTAAGAGATGCTAAAGCATCTTCAACCGGTAGAGTTTCAGTGAGCCAATACGGAACAAGGTTCCAGCCTTCGTAGATTGGAATCAAATCCCAGGGGAATACTTTATCAGAACATATTTCAAGATCAGCTTCGCAGTTCATCTTGAACCAATAACCAAAATGATGATCCAGACCCATCAGAGTAGAGTATTGTATCAGTTCGGGATCATAACTTAAAGCTCCCTGATCAAAACTGAGTATCACTTCGACACACTCCGTCCCGCCTAACATGTCCACCATGTCTTCAGATGTAATCGCAAAATCACGGTTCCATGAAATCAGGTTCCAGCCTTCGTTAAGATGAATATACTGGCAGGTATAGAAATCACAAACTTCGTAACTGTCTCCGTTAGATGTCCAGATTACAGTTGGACTGTTTGATACTTCGACATCATTGATTGTAAAGGTGATAGTGTCACCTTCCTCGGCCCCTTCATCTAAATCTGAATATATGTCATCATGATAAATTGGCATAAAACCAAATTTTTGCCACAAACACCTGTCAACATATTCAAGAGTATCCATACCACAAAGGACACCATCGGGATCATAAGCCTTGATAACCGAACCCGGTTCAGGGATGTTGCCATTAATCCTGACATCGCCACAATAGACATTGATCCATTGATCAGTTGGAGTGATCTCTCCTGACGGAGGTATTGTAACGCAGTATATATCATAATCAATTTGAGATTCAAGAGGGGGGATATTAGCCGCCAGATTACCGTAATCAAACGCAGTTACACTGACACAATAAGTTTCTTCAGGCAAAAGATTCTTGATCATGTATTCATATTCAAAATATTTAAAGAAGCCATCCTCGGTTAGTTCTTCGGGATCAGCTTCAGCCGGATTCAAATTTGACGGGTAAGGAGCATCGGGAAAGCGTTTGCAAATCAGATTTGTTCCGCATAAATCAGATTGGTTGAGATCAACCGGTACAAAATAGAAAGTAGAATCGAAATAGACAAAGGGATTTGACTCGGGATATTCATCCGGATTGAAATTCACATCCTCACAAGGATTGGGAATGCCTCCATAGAGACAACGAAGTTCCTGTAGAGTATAAGGTTTCCCGCTATTATCCGGAACCCATTGACCATAACGATAATAATATTTGATGTAATCATGAATATCATATGAGGCAACCATGGAATAAGAAACAGCAGCTCCCTGGTATCCCATATATACCCTGTAACCCTCAAAATCAATAGTTTTTGAGAATATATCATATGATCTTTCACTTTTTAGCCCATTCCACCTGATATAAATATCAGTCCCCTGAGGTTCAACCCATACTGCCGGTCCCGGTGGTGGTGTGGCCGCACGGAAATCGGGGACACCATCTCCTTTGTACCAGAAAGTATCGGCAACAGTGTACACCCAGGATGAGCCTACAAGAACCGAATCCATCGGACAAATATGGAACTCTCCAAAATATCCATCGCCATCCGTATCATAACCGGGATTGTCATAAATCCATTTAGCCCACATATCGTTATATTGCAAATCCATAAAATTAAGATTTGCGGTAAACTGTTCAGGGTTGTTAGGAAGGTTATCAATATTATTCGGGTCTGTATGGAAATATTCCCCACCTATATAGGCAAAGGTTATCGGTAAGGTTTCACCTACTCCAATATCGAATGGCCCAAAAGAGAGTAGATAGCGGGTATCCATTCCCAAAGTATAATCTTCCGAATATGCCGGATTGGGATATAACCAAGTGGGATCTGTCGGTTGAACGGAAGCAGTAAATACCTGATCATAATCCCTTTCAGGATGACTAAGCATGTAATATTTATTATTATCCCCTACCGGAGTTCCTAATCCGCCAGTTCCAAAATCACGATATGGATCTCCGGGAGTGTCTTTCATGCGAGGTCCAAAATCATAGAACGCGTTACCATTAGAAATCCACCAGTTATAATTTATATCAGATAGAGAAATAGTAGGTGTTGCAATTATACTTGTAGCTGTGACATTTTGAACGGAATTTGTCGGATTATTCATATCTCCATCATTGTCAGCAATCCATGCAATGGCAGCGGCATCATAAAATTCACACATTCCATATTGATATTGAACTGAGGAAATAAAGCCAGTAATATCATCGCTATAACCTGAGCCTGAACTTTCCTTATACACATCACCATCGATATAAATTCCGAAATATACCTTTGACAAAGGTTGTGAACCGATATTTTTCAGATGCAGATCAAATAACACAAAATCTTCCGCAAAGTTATATGACCAAGAATAACTTTTTTGTGTAATTTCCAGGTTGAGAGGTATGTGAGGACGGTTGTCCCAGCTATCAGGCTGGCTTAAATCTACCGAGGTGTCAGTACAGACTGCAATATAATCAAGTTGTGAGACAGCACCTGGATCGGGAGGAGTCCGTTTGATCATATCGCCAAATGGAGCTTCATCAGGATGCCATTCCATATTCATTTGCCATCCATCAACACCTACTGACACTAGTGTATCTCTACCAACAATACCACCAACCCAGTATGCCCCTCCATAAAGATATGTTTTATTAGAACCTTTGGGATATTCACAACTGGGGACTGGTTGTCCCGTGAAGCAATCAATAGGTGAAGTAGCTATAAAATTCTTTCCAAGCGTACCATTATTGGTTACACTCAGGACAAGTTTACCTACATCATGTGCCGCAATGCAATATGCTGGGATATAAGCGGTTGTCATCGAGGGTATCGAATTGTTTTTAATAGTATCCGCACTTGTACGTGGGAATGAGGATGCGGCCATGATGAATAAAACCAAACCCGTCATAACTAGAACTATTTTTACTGATCTGAACATAGAAATCCTCCCATCACATTTTATTATATGCATTCTACCAAATGCAATCCTGCTAAAAGATATTTAATCAGTTGTATACCCTATAATAACGCATAATAGGCAATTTTGTCAAATTCTTATTAAAAAAAATTAAAGAGGAGAAAAACTTATGAAATTTTCATACGTTCATAACTCATCCAAATTAATTCCGTATTTCTTGATCCGATAGACAAGAATGTGGCGGGGGATTTTAAGATAGCGTGAGGCTTTGCTCTGATTTAATGAAAACTTTTTCAAAGCATCGACTATCATCTTCTTTTCTGTTTCATGAAACGAGAGGTTGTTAGCTCCGCTATTTTCTTTAACTGTTCCTTTTTGCGAGACGAAATCTTCAGGGAGGTCATCGGGAGATAAATTATCCGAGGAACGAAGGATTACCATTCGTTCTATCAAATTTTCAAGCTCCCTGATATTTCCAGTCCAGTGAAAAATCTTAAGTGATTTTAACAATTCCGGACTAAAAGTAACTTTTTGATCAGGTGAATATTTCTTTAAAAATTCTTTTACTAAAACAGGGATATCGTCAAGACGCTCCCGAAGGGGGGGGATCGCCAATGGAATGACATTTAACCTGTAAAACAAGTCCTCCCTAAACGCTCCTTTGAGGATTTGTTCTTTTAAATCAATGTTTGTAGCAGCAAGAAGGCGGACATCAATTTCTATCGTTTCCTCCGATCCGACCGGCTCAATTGTCCGCTCCTGAATGACGCGCAGAAGTTTTGCCTGCAGATCGATACTCAATTCTCCGATTTCATCGAGTAAAATTGTACCCCCCTCGGCTAAAACAAATTTCCCCCGTTTATCTTTTATGGCCCCGGTGAAAGCACCTTTGACATGACCAAAAAGTTCTGACTCGATTAATTCTTTGGGGATAGCGGTGCAGTTGATAGCGATAAAGGGCTTGTCTTTTCGATTGCTCTGAAAATGAATCTCACGGGCAATCATCTCTTTTCCTGTCCCCGATTCTCCGGTAATCAATACGGTCGCTTCGGTGGGCGCTATTTTTCTTACCAATTCAATCATGGCTTTATATGGCTGGGAGACGCCGACCATGCTTCCAAATTTATCTTTAATATTTAGCTGATCCTTCAGGGTTTTGTTTTCATTTTCGAGAGTTTTAAATTTTACCGCCTTTTCAATGGCCAGAAATAATTGGTCGTCCTCGAAGGGCTTGGTAAGATAATCAAAAGCTCCCAATTTAACCGCCTGCACCGCCTGGGAAACCTCAGCATAGGCGGTCATTAAAATTACTTCCAGTTCTGGTCTTACCTTCTTGCTCAGTTCAAGAAGTTCGATACCGGTCAAGCCGGGCATTTTCATATCGGAGAGAAGCAAATCAAAACCGCTCTCTTTTAGAGACTCCAACGCTTTAGCGCCATCTTCGACCGCAGTGACATCAAAGCCCTGTTTGCGAAGTTTGAATTGAAGCACCCGGCGAAGAGCAGGATCATCATCAGCTAATAATATTCTAACCGGCATCGCTTACTCCCCATATTCCAGAAAAGCTATGGTTATAGTTGTCCCAAGATTAGGCTGGCTTTCTATCGTTAGAATTCCCTTGTGGCTTTTGATAATAGCATCGACAATAGACAAACCCAAACCGGTCCCCGAGGTTTTGGTAGTGTAAAAGGGTTCGAGGATTTTTTTCTGATCCTCAATACTGATTCCTAAACCACTATCTTTAATTTTGAGGATAATTTTATTTTCTATTTTAGCCAGATCAATATTGATTTCAGCATTTTCTTTCGAGGCATCAATAGCATTTAAGAGAAGGTTTAGTACTACCTGATGAGTCTTTTCTTTGTCCCCTCTAATAAACAATCCGGGATTGATATTTTTGATTATATTGATCTTACTTTTGGACAGATGCCCCTCCATCTGTTTTATAGTCTCATTAATAGTATTTGATAGATCTAACTTGGTTAGTTCGGATTCACGGGGACGAGCAAACTCCAGAAAATCCTTTAACGAATTATCGATCCTTTTAATTTCTTTGAAAATGATTTGTGAAAATTCTTTTTTTTCTTCCGGGGCTGTCTCATTGTCATTGATGATTTCCACCGCCCCTTTAATCGAGGCTAACGGATTCTTGATTTCATGGGCGACACCGGCAGCGATCCTTCCGACCAGAGACATTTTCTGGGATCGTTCCAATTGAAGTTGCGTCTCCTGTTGTTTTTTACGAGTGGCGTGTTCCCGGTCCAAAAGGGCTCCCGCTAAAATAGCGATGGCATAATAAAAAATAATTTCAACAATCTCTCCGGCAAGATTATGATCGGGTAGATTGCTATTAATTATATATGGCAATACTGATAATGTAATCCCGGTGGCGGCTAAAACTCCTCCACGCCAGCCAAACCAGATAGCGGCAATCAAGATCGGGATATAACAAAATCGACCATGAATGGCATGAATCCAGTGTGATTGGCCAAAAATGGGTTCAAGCAGCCAACCGTAATGGATACCAATAGTGATAGCCATGGCGGATATTATCAGGATTATTTTTAATCGGTTCTCTTTTATCATAAAAAGCTCTTTTCTTAACTTTGTACAATTTTCTTTATTTTCGTCAATATTATACAATATTCTACAGTTTTAAACAATACTCTTCAAAAAAAGTTCCAAACCTAAAACCGTAAAAACCATTCAAACGACTATATAACAAAGAGTTAAGCTTATTGGCACATCGTTTGTTAAGTACTATTGTATGTTAAAACTATGCCAAAAAATCAAACAAGCATCGTTTGTCTTTTTTATACTCGCATTATCCTTTAAATTGGGTATAGCCGAAGAACAACAAATTACTCTTAAGATGCTGTCTGATCAGCCTTCTCTTGAGAATTATATCAGTTATGCAGTAGAAAATAACCCGGGGTTAAAAGCACAATATCAAAGCTGGCAGGCAGAGGAAAGTAAAGTCAGCTATGTTGGTGGATTACCCGAACCGGAATTAAGTTATAGCTATTTTATAGAGAATGTCGAGACCCGGGTTGGACCACAGGAGCAAAGATTTGGTATAAAGCAGTCATTCCCCTGGTTTGGCACTCTTGGAGCAAAAAAAGAAATAGCTCGGCACAATTCGGAAGCGGTTTATCAAAAGTATCAGTCGTTTCAGCAGACTCTTATATATAAAATTAAAATAGCATACTACAATTATTATTTACTTGGCCGTCAGCTTGCCATTACCAAAGATAACTATCAGCTTCTTGAATTCTGGGAAAGCATTATCAGAGCAAAATACAAAGTGGCTCTAACCGAACATTATGATCTGATAAACGCTCAAATAGAACTTGGGAAACTTGAGGATCAACTTTTAAGTCTTCAATACCAGACTGATCCTACCATTGAAGTGTTGCGATCACTATTGAATCTCCCCGGTGATTTTGAGTTGCCATTACCAGAGTCTATCGAATTATACGAAAACAATCTTGATGCTGATTCAGTTTTAACAGAGGTGATGGCATCCAATCCTGACCTATCCGCTATCAGTTATCTTATAGAAAAGAATAAGTCAGAAGCTGACCTGGCCGGTAAATCTTTCTGGCCAAATTTTACCCTTGGTGTCGATTACATTCAAACCGGTGAAGCTGCTGATCCTTCAATGAAAGATAGCGGCAAAGATCCCTGGATGGTAAATGTCGGCATCGCCCTTCCCATCTGGTTTGGCAAAAACAAAGCTAAAAGAAATGAAGCCCGGGCGCAATTGATGCAGACTGAATATATCCATGAAAATTATAAAAACGAACTGACCTCATATATCAGCCAAGTGCTGTTTGAATATCATGATGCTTTAAGGAAAATTAAATTATACCGGGATGGTCTCATTCCTAAAAGTGAACAATCGTTAAACGTGACTTTTAAAGCTTATGAAACCGGTGAGACAGATTTTCTTAATGTATTAAATACTCAAAAACAAATGCTTGATCTTCAATTCAAATACGATCAGGCGGTTGCCACCGTTGCCGGGAAGCTGGCAGAAATTAAAATGTTAACTGGAACAAATTAAAACTAATAAAGGAATGCTAAAATGAAAAACATCAACAAATCAATTATTATTTCATCGATGATGCTACTTATGGCTTTTGCAGTAAATACCGTTAATGCAGAAGGTGAAAAAATTAAAGAGGAAAAAGCGCCGGTTGAATTAAAGCATCAGACAAACTGCCCGGTTATGGGCGGGGTAATCGATTCTTCGTCATATACCGATATACAAGGACAGCGGGTATATCATTGCTGTCCGATGTGTACTAAAGCATTAACTGAAAATCCTGACAAGTATTTCAAAAAAGCAGCTGAAGAGGGAATTCTTTTTGAAAATATCCAGACCACCTGTCCGGTAAGCGGCGAAGAACTCAAGGATAAAACTTCGTTTCTGGATTTCGAGGGACGCAGAATCTATTTCTGCTGTGATGACTGCCATGAGAAATTTATGGCAGATCCACAAGGGTACTTAAAATCTATGGACAACACGTCTGATGAAAAAGGTACGAAAGATAAAATGGATATGAAGGAAAAAAGTGGAACTGATCATAGCAGCCACAACCACTAAAAGAAATATATGTTTAGGAAAATGCCATGAATGAAAAAATAAAATTAGAAAATATATTTAGAAGGATTGCTCCCAAAGGAGTGACCGGATGGATTGGACTAATCATTATAGTCATTCTGGCATTCTCTTTTGGAATAATGACATCCGGGGAAAATGATTCTCAAGCAACGACACAAGAGGAACAAGATAATAATAGCAACAAGGTTGTCTGGACCTGTTCCATGCACCCTCAGATCCGATTGCCCAAACCGGGTAAATGCCCAATCTGTTTTATGGACTTGATTCCGCTTGAAACAGGAATTGGTGAAGATCTAGGGCCGCGTCAACTGATGATGAGTGAATCGGCTAAGAACTTAGCTCGTATTCAAACCACCTCGGTTCGTCGGGCTTTTACAGATACTGAAATAAGGATGACCGGCAAACTTTCTTACGATGAAACCAGACTGTCCTTCATTACAGCATGGACAGGCGGAAGGCTCGATAAACTCTATGCTGATTTCACGGGCATTACAGTTGCCAAAGGAGAGGCGATGGTACAGCTCTATTCGCCTGAATTGTTCGCCTCACAGGAAGAACTATTGCAAGCAATAAAAGTTGAATCATTGATCACCGATGAAAACTCAATTCTGAAAAAAACTGCAAAAGCAACAATCGAAGCGGTTGAAGAAAAACTCCGTTTAGCCGGCTTGACTGATGATCAGATTGAAGAAATAATAAATGGCGGCAATGCCGCTGATAAGATTACGATTTATTCGCCTGCCGGGGGAGTTGTAACTGAAATCCACGCCCGTGAAGGAAACTATGTCAAAACCGGGGATCAAATTTATACCATTGCTGATCTTTCATCTCTCTGGGTAATTCTCGATGCTTATGAACCCGATCTGACATGGTTGAAGAAGGGACAGCAGCTTACTTTCACAACCCCATCGTACCCGGGCAAGGAATTTAAGGGAAAGATTGCCTTTATTGATCCGGTTGTGGATCAGAAGACTCGTACCACTAAAATACGGGCAATTGTAAATAATAGTGATTTATCACTAAAACCGGATATGTTTGTCAGCGGAGTTGTTAAAGCACGATTGGATATGAGCGGATCTATTGCAAAAAATAATTCTGATGCTCCTCTTCTTATTCCAGCAACTGCCCCGCTCATCACAGGTACACGCGCAGTTGTCTATGTTGAACTTCCTTCCGATGAAGGAGTCTTGTTTGAAGGAAGAGAGATTGAACTGGGACCCCGTTCGGGTGATTTTTATATTGTTAAATCTGGTTTGGAAGAAAACGACCTTGTCGTAACCAATGGCGCTTTCAAATTAGACAGCGAACTGCAAATACAAGCTAAGCCCAGCATGATGTCGCCAAAAGGGGGAGTTAGTACTGCTGTCCACCAGCATGGCCAACAGACTCAGGGAACAATGGAAACAATGACAATGGAGAGTGACAACCAATCTCAAAACGATACAGCTGTTACAAAAGAATTATTACTCTCTTTATCTCCTGTATATAATGCCTATTTCAAAGTTCAGATGGGTCTCGCTGATGATGAATTAGAGACTACCACCGCAGCGTATGCCCTGCTGGAAAAAGAAATCAATGGCATTGACCACTCTCTGTTTAAAGGCTCCGCTCATAAAGTGTGGATGGACTTTTCATCGGTAGCTTTAGAGCAAATTGAAACAGGCAAAAGCAGTACTACTCTTGAAGAAGCCCGTCAGGCGTTCTATCATCTTTCCAAAGCAATAATTGAGCTGCATGATAAGTTCGGACATACCAGCGATCTGGATTATTTTTTGACTTTCTGCCCAATGGCTCGCAACAACCAGGGAGCCTACTGGCTCCAGACGGTTGATACTGTCTATAATTCTTTTTATGGATCAAAGATGCTTCGCTGCGGTTCCATAAAAGATACATTGCCATCTATAACAGTTTCTGAACACATGTCTCATTGAAAGTAAAACCAATGAATGATTCCCAACAAATCAAGAACGGCATTTTAGATAAGGTTATAAGCTATTGCCTGAATAATAAACTGGTAGTTTTTCTAATTACCTTAGGTGTTATTTCATGGGGAATAATTGTCGCTCCGTTTGACTGGGATATATCCTTCTTGCCGCGCAATCCGGTAGCAGTTGATGCTATTCCCGATATCGGAGAAAATCAGCAGATTGTATTTACCAAATGGGACGGACGTTCGCCGCAGGATATCGAAGACCAGATTACTTATCCCCTGACTGTATCGCTATTGGGAATTCCGGGCGTTAAAACTATTCGCAGTTATTCATATTTTGGTTTTTCGACTATTTATGTAATTTTCAAGGATGATGTTGAGTTCTACTGGTCCCGCTCAAGACTGCTGGAGAAACTAAGTTCGCTTCCATCGGGAACTCTTCCGGCTGATGCCACTCCTACGCTTGGGCCTGATGCGACAGCATTGGGGCAGGTTTTCATGTACACCCTCGAAGGTCACGATGATAAAGGTTACCCGACCGGTGGGTGGGACCTGCATGAGTTAAGATCAATTCAGGACTGGACTGTTCGTTATGCTTTGCAGGCTGCTGAAGGAGTTGCTGAAGTTGCTTCCGTCGGTGGATTCGTCCAGGAATATCAGATCGATGTCAACCCCTCGGCATTGAAAGCATACGATGTCAACCTGACTGATGTTTTTAATTCTGTTAAGATGTCAAATGTCGATGTCGGCGCCCGCACGATGGAGATCAACAAAGTTGAATATGTGATCAGAGGTCTGGGACTGATTGAAAACTTATCTGATATCGAAAACACCGTTGTTAAATCCAGAAACAATGTTCCGGTACGGGTCAAAGATGTTGCGACAGTCGCAATCGGCCCGGCTATGCGAAGAGGGGTGCTCGATAAAGGAGGGGCCGAAGTTGTTGGCGGGGTGGTGGTGGTTCGCTTTGGTGAAAATCCACTAGCCGCTATTAAAAATGTTAAAAAGAAAATTGCTGAAATCTCCCCGGGACTGCCGAAGAAGACTCTCGCCGATGGAACCGAATCACAAATAAAAATAGTCCCCTTCTATGACCGTACCGGGCTTATCTATGAAACTCTCGAAACTCTGAATACTGCTCTGGTTGATGAAATTCTGGTTACTATTATTGTCATTTTGATTATGGTTATGCACATCAGAAGTTCTATTCTGATTTCAGGACTTCTCCCCCTAACGGTCCTGATGGTATTTATCGCCATGAAACTTTTCAAAGTCGATGCCAATATTGTAGCCTTATCGGGGATTGCGATTGCTATCGGCACCATTGTCGACATGGGTATAGTTGTCACTGAGAATATATTAAAGCATCTCGATAAAGCCACACCGGGGGCATCGATACTGGAATTAATCAGAAAAGCAACTACCGAAGTCGGCAGTGCTGTTTTAACGGCTATAGCCACAACAGTTGTTTCCTTTCTTCCAGTCTTCACTATGGAAGCGGCCGAGGGAAAACTATTCAAACCGTTAGCCTATACCAAAACATTCGCCCTGGTCTCATCGGTTTTGGTGGCTTTGATAATCCTCCCTCCGCTAGCGCATCTATTATTCAAAAACCGTGATAAACTAATAAGATCTAAAGTACTTCCTTTGGTAATAATTTTAGCCGGTATAACAATGTTACTTTTAACATTCTGGTGGACAGGACTAATTCTTTTCTGTGTAGCTGGCTACTTGTATTTCAAAAATAAATTATCGGAAAGAATACAGAAAAACGTACCGACCTATTTAACCTACATTCTTGCCATAATTGTAGCTTCGCTTCTTTCATCACATTGGGAACCGTTGGGAGTCGGTGCCGGAGCAATTCTAAATTTTATTTTTGTACTATTATTATTAGGCGGCATTCTCTTCCTCTTCCAATTATTAATAAGAGCTTATGAACCTATCCTACGCTGGTGCCTCGACCACAAAAAAGTGTTCTTAATGCTTCCTCTGATATTGATAGTGCTTGGATTAAACATTTGGTTAGGATTTGATAAAATATTTGGCTTTATGCCCGACCTTGTCAAATCAACTTCTCCGTATGTAACTTTGAATCACAATTTTCCCGGCTTGGGAAAAGAGTTTATGCCCAATCTTGATGAAGGCTCCTTTTTGTACATGCCAACTACTATGCCTCATGCCTCGATTGGAGAGGCAATCGATGTCTTGCAGCTGCAGGATAAAGCCTTTGCAAATATTCCTGAAATAGAATCTGTTGTTGGTAAACTGGGACGAGTAGAATCATCTCTTGATCCGGCACCGATATCCATGATTGAGACGATAATAAATTACAAACCGGAATACAGTCTCGATAAAATGGGTAACCGAATAAAATATAAATTTGATTCTGAATCTGATAAATTCGTTCGTGATGATTCCGGTGAATTAATTCCCGATGAAAACGGCGAGCCCTATCGTCAATGGCGGGATTTTATAAATTCTCCTGATGATATCTGGAAAGAAATTATTAAGGCGGGTAAAATTACAGGGACAACTTCGGCCCCCGAACTGCAGCCCATTGCTGCACGGATCGTGATGCTTCAGTCGGGGATGCGGGCTCCGATGGGGGTAAAAGTCAAAGGACCCGATCTGGAGACAATAGAAAAAGTAGGACTAGAGATTGAACGCTTGTTGAAGATGGTCCCGACGATTGAACCTGCTACTGTTGTTGCCGATCGCATTGTCGGTAAACCCTATCTTGAAATTGATATCGATCGTGAAAAAATTGCTCGTTATGGAATTCATATTCAGCAGATTCAAAATGTAATCGAAGTTGCTGTGGGAGGTAAAATTCTTACGACTACAATCGAAGGACGAGAGCGTTACCCCGTCAGAGTTCGTTATCAAAGAGAACTGCGCAATTCTATTGAAGCTTTGGGTAAGATTTTAATTCCGACATCGGATGGCACCCAAATTCCCTTGATTGAACTGGCCGAGATAAAATTTGTCCGTGGGCCGATGGTTATCAAATCAGAAGATACTTTTTTAACCGGTTATATCATCTTTGATAAAAAAGAGGGCTACGCAGAAGTTGATGTAGTAGAAGACGCGCAGAGATTTTTGCAATCAGAAATTGATGCCGGTAGTTTTGAGATTCCAGCCGGGGTCAGTTATACTTTTGCCGGAAGCTACCAAAACCAGATCCGTTCGGAAAAAAGATTAAAATTGGTTCTTCCGTTATCGTTGCTGATAATTTTCCTGATTCTATATTTTCAGTTCAAAAAAGTTCCTGTTACTTTTTTGGTTTTCTCAGGAATCTTTGTCGCCTGGTCGGGGGGCTTTATCATGCTCTGGCTTTATGGTCAAGGATGGTTTATGAATTTCTCACTATTTGGTTTTGATTTCCGGGAACTCTTTCATATCAGAGAATACAATTTATCCGTTGCAGTCTGGGTTGGCTTTTTGGCTTTATTTGGAATTGCCAGCGATGACGGCGTGATTATCTCTACCTATTTGAATCAGGTTTTTGATAAGAGGAAACCATCGACAGTAAAAGAAATCCGGGAAGCGGTAGTTCACGCCGGTTTGCGAAGAATCCGTCCGGCTTTGATGACTGTCGCGACCACGATTCTGGCTTTGATCCCGGTTCTTACTTCCACCGGGCGCGGAGCGGATATTATGGTTCCAATGGCTATCCCCTCGTTTGGCGGTATGACTGTTGTGGTCTTCACCGTTTTCCTTGTACCTGTATTGTATTGTGCCATAGAGGAATTGAAGTTGAAAAGATTTTCATAAAATTTGTATAAAGAAAGTTGAACCAAGTAATTATTATGAATTATAAGGATATGAAATATTTATATTTAACATCAACGTTATTTCTACTTTTTACGCTGATTCCATTAAATGCGGATGCTGTAGTTACTAACAAATATTGCCCGGTTACTACTAATGAATTAGCAGAAGAAAAATTTTCCACAGAATATAATGGAGATACAATCTATTTTTGCTGTAATGACTGCAAAAGAGATTTTTTAAAGAATCCGGAAGCTTACCTTGCGAATCTTAATAGAAATAATATTAATGATTCTATTGAGCAGACAGATACAATTGACTCAGGCGATCATCAACACAGCATAGATTCCATTAAAGTTGATTCTACTTCCCTAACTGCAATTAAAGAGCATACTGAAGATTCTGATCATGGCCCTGATACAGACCATCAACAATCCAGTTCATTGCTTGAATTCATAGGGAAATTTCATCCACTGGTTATTCACTTCCCGATTGCCTTGATATTTACAGCTCTGTTTTTTACCGGTTTATCATTTTTCTTTAAAGTCAGTATTTTCGATACAATATCAATTTATGTTATATATCTGGCAGCTTTTTCTGCGGTATTGGCAATGATCTTAGGTTTGATAGACGGCGCTAATGTAACCTATCCTTCATTTTTAATTTCTTATTTTAAATGGCATCGAATTATGGGCATTAGCACCTCTATTGTCACCATAATAACAGCACTGATTGGCTATAAGAAGCTCAATCTCAATCCGAACGATGGAATTTTACTCTACCGATTGGTTCTTATAGCTAATACAATCATGGTAGCTATCACAGCCCATCTGGGGGCTACATTAGTTTATGGAACAAATTATTTTAATTTCTAATATTAAACAGGAGTTATAAAATGAAAATATCAACAATTGTAATTATGCTGCTTACTACATCAGTATTTCTTTTTTCTTTTTTTGGATGTAGCAATAATCATAATAGTGCGATATCAGGAGATACGAATTCTTCTTTGATATCAAAAATCTATCCATCAGATGGTGCAGAAGAAGTCCCTACAAATTCAATCATTAATGTAGCTTTTAATGATCATATGGATACAACAACAGTTATGAATAATTTCTTTTTTGCCGGTGGCGATGAAATGCATGAATGGATGGATTCTGTAACGCATTACGGTGGTTTGGGTAATATGAACATGGGAAATATGGATCATATGATGGCATGGATGGATTCAATACATGTTCCGGGAACATATCATTGGAATCATGCAATGGACAGTTGTGAATTTATCCCGTCAGGAGAAATGATGCCAAATACAGAATATATGATCGTGATGGATGAAAACAACATGATGCACATGCATGATAATATGATGGGAATGAATATGAAGCATAACGATGATGGTTATCATTTATATCATTTCACAACAGGTCAATAGGCAATTTATTAAAATATTTTTACTTAAGGTGAACAATTATGTCTCTTAGAGATCCGGTATGTAATATGAAAGTAGATGAGACATCAAAATATTCTACTATTCACGATGATTCATCCTATTATTTTTGTAGTCAATCATGTTTAGATAAATTTAAGGAAAATCCAAATAAATATCTTGAGAAGCATGAAAATGACGGTAAAGAGGACTGTTGCAGTAGCTCTTCAACAATAATAAAACATGAAACAAAGATTCAGTCAGGGAAATATACCTGCCCTATGCATCCGGAAATATTACAAGATAAACCAGGCAACTGTCCAAAATGTGGTATGGCGTTAGAATCTATAAAACCTTCTTTACAAAACGAGAAATTAGAATACACCTGCCCCATGCACCCTGAGATTGTTCAAGACTCACCCGGGAATTGTCCAATTTGTGGGATGGCGTTAGAATCAAGGTCCATTACTGTTGAGGAAGATAATACAGAATTGAAATATATGACCAGAAGATTTTGGGTAAGTACCATTTTAGCTATACCATTATTATTTTTATCGATGAGTGGACTTTTCCCAACGATTCATACATGGCTTGAGTCAGTAACCTCTTCGCAAATTTTAACATATTTTGAATTATTATTAGCAACTCCTGTAGTACTATGGGGAGGCTGGTCTTTTTTTGTCAGAGGTTGGCAATCGATTGTTAATAAGAGCCCCAATATGTTCACTTTGATAGGTCTTGGTACAGGTGTAGCCTATATTTATAGCTTAATAGCGGTATTATTGCCGGATATCTTCCCTGTCGCTTTCCAGGATGAATCCGGAAAAGTTGCAGTCTATTTTGAAGCGGCTGCTGTTATTGTAACTTTAGTTTTGCTTGGTCAGGTGCTTGAACTTAAAGCACGCAGCCAGACAGGAAATGCAATTAAAGCTCTATTAGGATTAGCACCTAAAACAGCAAAAAGAGTGAACGATGACGGCACTGAGGAAGATATTCCAATAGATCAAATAGAAATTGGTGATAGTCTTCGCGTCCGCCCCGGAGAAAAGGTTCCTATTGACGGGATTGTTATTGAAGGGAGTAGTTCCATCGATGAATCAATGATTACCGGAGAATCAATTCCTGTAGAGAAAAGCAAAGGGGATCAGGTTATTGGAGCAACAGTAAACAGCACCGGCTCCCTGATAATTAAAGCGAAAAAAATCGGTTCCGATACCTTACTATCTCAAATTGTTCAAATGGTTGCTGATGCTCAAAGAAGTAAAGCTCCGATTCAAAAGTTAGCCGATCAGGTTGCTGGTTATTTTGTTCCAGCAGTTATCGGTGCTGCTGTTATCTCATTTATAATATGGGCACTTGTTGGACCTGATCCTAAATTTGCATATGCACTGATTAGTGCTATTGCAGTATTAATAATTGCCTGTCCATGTGCTTTAGGATTGGCAACGCCAATGTCAATAATGGTTGCTACCGGTCGCGGTGCCCAGATGGGTGTCCTTTTTAAAGATGCTGAAGCAATAGAAACCATGAGAAAAGTAGATTTACTCGTGGTGGACAAAACAGGGACATTAACAGTCGGTAAACCAAAATTGATGCATGTACATTCTGAGAATTCATGGACTGATGATGATATTTTAATTTATGCAGCCAGTCTTGAGAAGGGGAGCGAGCATCCTTTAGCGGAAGCAATCGTCAAAGGAGCACAGGCTAAAAAACTGCAATTATTTAAAGCCGAAGAATTTGAATCAATTACTGGCAAAGGGGTAGTTGGCAAGGTAGATAACAAATCAGTTTCACTGGGCAACAGTTCTCATTTTAAAAGCTTGAATATTGACATAGAAATACTAATCAAACAAGCTGAACCCTTACAAAATGAGGGACAGACGGTTATGTATTTAGCTGTTGATAATAAAGCGGCTGGATTTATAGGTGTGGCAGATCCAATAAAAGAAACATCACCGTCTGCAATTGAACAGCTCCATAATGAAAATATCAAAATTGTCATGCTAACCGGAGATAATAAAGCTACAGCGGATGCTGTGGCAAATAAATTAAATATTGATGAAGTGATTGCTGAGGTTCTCCCACATCAAAAAGTAGAAGCGGTTAAACAATTCCAGGAAAAGGGATACTTTGTTGCCATGGCAGGTGACGGCATCAACGACGCTCCAGCGCTTGCTCAGGCTGAAGTTGGAATAGCAATGGGAACAGGTACCGATGTTGCTATGGAAAGTGCCGATGTTACACTTATCAAAGGCGACATCATGGGTATTGTAAGAGCACAACATCTAAGCCGCCTGACAATTAAGAATATCAAGCAAAATCTATTTTTGGCATTTATATATAATTCATTGGGGATACCTATAGCTGCTGGTATTTTGTACCCTTTCTTTGGAATTTTATTAAGCCCAATGATTGCCGCTGCCGCTATGAGTTTCAGCTCAGTATCAGTTATAACAAACGCCTTAAGATTAAGAAATATAAAATAGGTATTTATTAGTACCCAATAATTTCGACCTACCTAAGATCAAGGTTCATAGGTTACGTGGTTCATTGGTTTGAGTTTGGTGCGGCCAGGGTGTTTTACTGAGGGTATAAAAAAGTCTCTCCCCTCCGGACGGCGCATCCTGACTGTATAATCCTGACAGGCGATACAACGGCGGATTTTCCCTAAGGCCTCTCTTTTAATCCGGCGGCGATGCTTGTGATTGGGGG
>JBDRQG010000361.1:0-2578 GCA_043826475.1 bacterium | reverse complement strand
GTAATCTGGATAGGTATTTATCTGGATTGGCAATCTCCAAATTCAATCCACAAGACATAAGGGAGTGGGCTATTATTATTATCTCTGTCATCATTGGAATCTTGAGTCATTATTTCTGGGATGCAATTACTCATGCTCAGGGAGAAATCGCTCTGTTGCTGCCATTCCTAAATAATAGTCTTGAAATATTTGGAAAAGAGATACAAATAACAAGGTTAATGCAGCACGGAAGTACCCTGCTTGGGGCAATAGCTATCGTCCTTTTTCTTACTAAAGGAGGTTTGCTCTCTCGACCAAAGAAGGATTATATTAAAAGACCAATCAGACATAAGCTGATATTCTGGTGTTACTGTTTATTGTTTTCGATACTGTTTATTTGTGCCATCTTATGGCTCTATAAATCCCTTTATCATGGATTACCGGTATCTTTTTTAGAAACAATCGGGCTGGCAAGCTGGGCAGGCTTTTTCTGGGCAATCGTTTTTTTAAGCCTTTATAAAGAATTATCAAAAAGGTATAAATAAAAAAGCGGAGCCTTGATGACTCCGCTTAAATTATTTAATTGTTTAATTACTGGCCTAAGCAGACATCTGGTAGTTCACCACCCTTGAAGAGATAATTGACCATGTGAGTTAAGTCGGAAACAAGCGGGGTTGTATTGTCTGTATAGGGATTTATTAAGGTTTCACCGATACAAGGAGGTTCAGGGCCACCCTTGAAGAGATAATTAACTAAATATGTCAAATCATCAACAAGTGCATCATCGAAACGATCGTAGTTAGCATTGCCGGTTAATCCCCGACAACAAACCCACTGAGGATCATAGCAGGTACATTCAGCATAAGGCCCTCCAGCCTCAAGAAGGTTGACATCATCCCAATTGAGGATACAGTTACCATCCACATCACCATTCCAGGGTGCAAAAAGGACGGGTAAGCCATGATAAATAAAAGAAATTAATAAAGGTAAATCGCTGATATTATAAACACCATCACCATCAACATCACCCGGGACAATTGGAACGCAATCAGGTAAAATGGTAATAGTACCATTATGAATTTTTACAAGATTTGTATCGAGGCGGGGGACAAGTTGTGATGAATCAACCCAAATAGAATCATATGGCGGGCCAAATACTCTTTGCCAATCAAGACACTCTTCTCCTACCCAATTGGTGCAAATATAAAAAGCTGTGTCAAAAACAGTGTCATAAGATATTCCGATCAGATTGCCATTTGGATCAGAAAAACCAAAATGATCCAACGGTTCTATAATTTGAACTTGTACGTCATAAGGTACATCAGGCGTTGGATTTTGCAGGATATCAAAGGGAAGCCTATAAAGTGTCCCGTTTTCCTGAGGAGGTGTACCTGAATTGTAAATAGGATTTGCAAAGTCATTTGCCAGGGCGACAACCTTCAGGTCGTAAAACTGTCCCCCTAGAGAATTAGTTAATATTACCTGCCAATCGGAAAGTAAAGTACTGACAGTGTCAATTTCACCAGTGAACTGAATAACATCCGGCTGGTCAAGCATCAGCCAAAGCTCGAATCCAGCAACCGTATCAACCAGGTTTGACATTGAAATGGTAAGCACACCTTCACCTGCAGCAGCGGGAAGGCTGATATCATGAGCTGTAACTATTAACTCCGGATCAGGAGGATCGTATGGTAAAATAGTAATTGTAGCATTATTAATTTCGACTATTTCCGGATCGTAATATGCATAATAATCTGGTCCAATAGCTATTGAATCAAAAGATGGACCTGAGACTTGCTGCCATAGAACACAATCAGTACCAATCCATTGATTACAGACGAAATAAGCAGTATCAGTTTCTAATAGAGTGCCTATCGAAGTACCTATGCTTTGCCCATTAGGATCAGAAAAATTTAAAAATTGATGAATCTCTGCAAAAAAGACTTCAACATCATAAGGTTGACCAGGGGTTGGATTTTGAAAAATGTTGAAAGGAAGTCGAAAAAGAGTACCGTTATCTTGTGGGAGAATCCCTATGGTGGGTTGTAGGAGATCTGGTAAAGCTACAACTCTCATATCGAAATATTCTCCTCCCAATGAGTTAGACAAAACTTGATCAATGGCATTAATCAATGTTCCGATGGTGTCAACTTCACCTGTGAATTGAATCACATCGGGTTGGTCAGCAACTAACCAAACTACAAACCCTGCAACCGAATCTATAGTATTTGTCATTGAGATGATTAAGGCCGCATCAGTGTCATCAGGGTGAACTGTCACGTCCTGAGCTGTGATAGTGAGTACAGAACCCTGCCCAAAAATAGATCCTGCAAAAAAGATGATAACTACCAAGAATGCTATTGAAGTTACCCTGGATAGCATTAAAAAACGGGTAGTGGGAGTCATGCAGACTCTCCTTGTGTAAGTGAACGACTTTAGAACCTGTTTCTTAGCTAGTGGCGATAACTTACCAGGTTTGGAATTGTACTAATTATTGTTTATCAATGTCAATTTATAAGATTTTATGGATTTTGTCAAGGCTCATTTGGGTTAGTGTCAAGCCAAAATAGAAATGTCCGGTTTTTAACAAAATAGAAAT
>JBDRQG010000360.1:0-6270 GCA_043826475.1 bacterium | reverse complement strand
ATGGGCCGGTACTCCTGAATTTACCGCAACACCTAAAATGGCTGTCGCTTTTGAAGGTACATCTGATTTCCCTGAAAAATTCGAATATATTGTCGATCCTGCAACCGGTGAAATTTTACATAAAGATAATCTTATTATCTTTGAAGATGTTATTGGCAATGTCAGCGGTATGGCAACACCGGGACCAAAAGCGATGCAGTGCGAGGAGGAAGTGGCCATTCCCTTCCCTTATGCTTATGTTTACGCTCTTGAAGGGGGAAGTGCTTATGCGGATGAAAATGGTGATTTTGTTATAACAAATGGAGGTACATCAGATCTTACCGTTGTTGCTCCGGTTCGTGGCCGATATTTTAGTGTATTTAACCATACCGGAACCAATTATATAGATACTCTTATTGTTACCCCTCCTGGACCGCTTAATATTCTTATGAACTCGGCAAATACTCTCGAATCGGTTCGCTCTCAAATGAACGGTTATGTCAACGCCAATGAAGTTCGTAACTGGACATTAAAATATAACCCGACCTATCCCACTATCTCAACTCAGACGGGCTTTCCGGTCTACGTTAACCGCACTGATGGTTACTGTCCCGGGAATGCCTGGTATGATGGCATATCACTCAATTTCTGTTCAGCTGGAAGCGGTTATGGAAATACTTCCTTTGCCAGCGTCTCTCAGCATGAATACGGACACCACCTGGTCGAGTCAGCTGGTAGCGGCCAGGATCAATACGGTGAAGGGATGTCGGATTGTATCTCAATGCTGATTGCCAATGATCCCGGACTTGGTTATGGATTCTATGAATCAGATTGCAATACTCCTCTTCGGAACGCCGATAACACTATGCAGTATCCCTGTACTGGAGAAGCTCACGCCTGTGCCGAACTTCTTTCAGGCTGTGTTTGGAGCACCCGAAATGAACTGACTGTGACCGAACCGGAAAGTTATTTGGATATAATTTCAAACCTGAATGTTAACAGCATTCTTTTACATACCGGCTCATCAATCACCCCCCAGATCACAATCGACTTCTTGACTCTCGATGATGATGATGCCAATATTGATAATGGGACTCCTCACTACAATGAAATCAATGCCGGATTCAGTGCTCACAATATGGCGGCTCCGGAGGTCACCCTTATTGCCTTTGATTATCCTGACCTTCCGACATTATTATCGCCACTGGCTGATACAACATTCAATGTTGCTATAAGCCCTCTTGCCGGCGAACCGGTTTCAGGTACCGGGAAATTATATTATTCCGTTGATGGAGGAGCTTATACTGAAGTCGACATGACTGAAACATCTGCCAATAATTATGATGCAACTATCCCCGGACAAAACTGCTACAGCTTGGTCTCGTTCTATTTCAGCGCTGAGGCTTCGGGAAGCGGTACTGTTTACAGCCCTGACCCATCAAAACCATTTACTGCAATTGTTGCCACCGAATCTGCCGCAGGATTTTCTGATGATTTCAACTCCAATAAAGGCTGGATCGTTTCGGGCTCTGTTGCTGATGGCCCCTGGGGACGAGGCATACCGATTGGCGGTGGTGACCGCGGTGACCCGCCAACAGATTATGACGGCTCCGGTTATTGCTACCTGACTGATAATGTCGATGGCAACTCTGATGTTGATGATGGAACAACTATACTGACCTCTCCATTAATTGATCTCACCGATGTCGGCAATGCCAGAATCAGCTATGCCCGCTGGTATTCAAATAATGCCGGTGATGATCCCTACAATGATGTCTTTGAAGTTTATATTACCAACAATGATGGCGCCAGTTGGATTCCAGTGGAAGTTGTCGGACCTGTCAATGATGCCAGCGGCGGATGGGTAGTGCATTCATTTTTTATAACCAAATTTATCACACCGACAAATAGAGTACGTCTCCGTTTTGATGCTTCTGATTTAAACAATGGCTCAGTGGTTGAAGCAGGATTGGATGCCTTCGAGATAACAACCTATAGCTGCATAGAACCTCCACAATACATTTGCGGTGATGCCAACAACGACGAAGACGGTCCTAATGTAACCGATCTAGTTTTTATGGTTGATTACATTTTCAAAAGCGGTGATGCGCCTCCTATACTTGAGGCAACTGATGTGGATGGTATTCCCGGAATCACCGTTGTCGACTTAGTTTACATGGTTGATTATTTATTCAAAAGCGGTCCCGCCCCGACCTGTGGTAATAATTAACCGCCTACTGATTTATTTATAATATTTCAAACAGCCATTTTATAATAAGGTGGCTGTTTTTTTATGAGCCGTCAGGAATTCCTTCCTGACGGTTTTTTCTTATTGAAAAATCGATATCTCCACCAACTTTCCCAACCCCTGTTTTTTTATTCACGTACTTTTAAATAAGACAACTTACACTACCCTAATATCATTCAAATTGACAAATCATTGATTTAACAGTATATTTTGATTTATTAGGTAGTATTGTGTTCTACACTTTCGCAGGAGGAGTTACGCATGAGATCTCGTAATTATTTTATTATCGCAACCATAAACAAAATCTACTTATTGGTAATAACGTTGATATTGTTTGCTGTTAACAGTCTTTTTGCACAGGATTTGTCTAATACACCAGTGAACTATGCTGTTGGAACTTTTCCCGCCTCTGTCTTTTAGATTGATCTTAACGGTGATGGCTACAATGATTTGGCGACTGCAAACACTTACATAAGGAGAGGAGTGCCCGATGAGTGATGAACAAGATCAAGATAAAAACGATTTAGACTACCTTGAAAAGGGTTCAAAAATCTTGGCAAGATCATGCTCTAGTTCAATATTTGGAGACATTACATGATCAATTTAAAAAACTTAATAATGACCATTTACTTCATAGGTGTTTTTCCAATTATAGCGATTTCTCAGACTTGGGAACCCACAAATGGTCCCTTTGGAGGTGAAGTTAAATCTATTTATATCGCTCCCGATCAGAATATTATCGCAGGAAGTGTATTTAATGGAGTTTACCTTTCAACAAATAATGGAGAAGTCTGGACTGCAATCAATAATGGTTTGGAGCCAAGAAGTTATGTCCAATGTGTCTTTATAAATAATGTAAACGATTTCATTATTGCCATGTGGAATAAATTATTTATATCCTCTGATAATGGAAATAATTGGACTCAAATCTATGACGGAATTGCTGGTGAATTTGCGATCACTTCAATCACCGGATTTGATAATTATCTTTTTATCAGCACATCGGGTGCAGGAATTTATAAATCTGAAAATAAAGGCGAAAACTGGATGCAAGCTAGCAGTGGATTAGGTGATAATTATATCTTTGATTTGGATCATGATAATCACGGTTATTTATATGCTGGAGGCTCAGATGGAATATTTCGTTCAACGGACAGTGGTGTCAGTTGGTCAAGAATTTATAGTTGTGCACAAATTAATGATCTTACAGTAAATCAGAAAAACAGAATTGTATTTGCTTGCTCAGATTATCAAGTATCATGTTCAATTGACCATGGTATAAATTGGTTTACCATAGACACGTCATTATATGGTATTTTAGATAAGGGATTTTACGCTTTGGCTGTAGATACAATAAATGATTATCTATATTCGGGGACTTTTCCTTATGGATTATATTTCTCATCTGATACGGGGAATAATTGGAGTTCAATAAATAATGGTTTGGGTGATTCATCATTAATGGTATGCAATTCCATTGCAATTAATAATAGTGGTCATGTTTTTATTGGTACTGTGGCAGATGCAATATTCCAATCCGTCGATTACGGAATTTCTTGGCAGGAAGCAAATAGCGGTTTTACGGGACTGGAGATTCGGGAGGTTGCTATTGATAATTCTGGGGTTCTGTACGTGAGCTCTTTTGGTAGCGGAGTCTTTCGATCTGAAGATAATGGCGATAGCTGGGAAGAAATAAATAATGGTATTAATGTGCCCCAGATATTTGTCAGAGCTATTGGAATCAATAATAATAATGGCTTTATATTTGCTGGTGAAAACTCATCTGGCATGTATCGTTTAAATAAAAATGAAAATAATTGGGTAAGGATCAATAATGGTCTTGATGAACTTCAGCATGGAGGGTGGTATTCTGATATTTATTCAGTTGCTGTTAATGAGCAAAACGGGTATGTCTATTTGGGGTGGCAGAATGGCATATATTGCTCAGTTGATAATGGTGATAATTGGACTGACGTTAGTAATGATCTCATTGATACTGTTTTAATATGGTCACTCGCCATAGATAATCAGGGATACATTTATGCAGGAAGCTATAGCGGTATATACCGCTCCCTGGATAATGGCTTAAGTTGGTCAAATGCTAATAACGGAATTGTAAATGAAAGCGGTGATCCATGTTTAATGATTTATAAAGTATCTATAGATGCGGAAGGAGGGGTTTTGGCTACAACCTCTGGATGTGGCGGCATATTTCGCTCGATAGATCATGGGGAATCATGGGTTTGCTTACGTAATAGTGAATATTTAGTAAATAAAGAACGCGGTAGTGATATCTTGTCGGTCATCTCTAATAGTATCAATAACTATTTTGCATGTACTTCCAATGATGGTATTTATTGTTCATTAGATGAAGGTGACAGTTGGATACCGTTAAATCAAGGGTTATTGTCGACTAATTTGTTAACGGTTAATATTAATTACAATTCCGATATATTTGTCAGCGCTATAGATCTAGAATACCCCACACTTTATAGGTTATCATACTGTTTAGACTTGGATAATGATGGAATTACAAATGATTTTGATATTTGCTATGGATATAATGATCAACTGGATTATGACCTTGATGGTATTCCAGATGGTTGCGATATCTGCTCAAATGATTTACTCAATGATATTGATAATGATGGTATTTGCGGAGATATTGACAACTGCCCAACAATTTTCAATTCTGATCAGCTGGATACAGATGGAGATGGCATTGGGGATGCTTGTTGTTGTCTGGTGAGAGGTGATGTTGCTGATCCCAAAGATAGCATGGTATTAGTAAACGATCTTGTCTGGCTTGTAAATTATATTTTCAAAGGGGGTACTGCTCCAGCTTGTTTAGATGCCGGTGATTGTGCCATTCCTCTTGACGGTCAGATTCTGGTAAGTGATTTAGTCTGGTTGGTAAATTATTTATTTAAAGGTGGTGACGCTCCACCAGAATGTTGATGTGCCAGTAGTATTTATATTGAATTCTTAGAGCCACTTCTTTTTCGTAAGGAGTGGTTTTTTTATACAAAAAAGTCTATTTTCCACCAACTTTCCCCTTCCCTACATGTAATTCCATTAAAATTGACTCTAAAAAAATTGGAATTATCAAAGATGGCTGCATTTAAACAAAATAATCTCCCTGCAAATAAAATTAAAAATAGAATCACAAAAAAGTTCATTGGAGGACAACAACTTATGAACGCAAAATTGTCAATCTCACGGGAGTTTGGAATTTTTCTGGCTATATCTATTATTACAATAGGTATGATCGCCAGTCTGGCCAACGCCGCTCCCAACGCTCTGGTTCATCCCGGTGGAGCTCCCGGTGTTGAACAACAGAATTCATCAGTCGCCTGGAGTGAAGTAGCTCCCGGTCAGGTTTATTCGGTTTATACCGAATTTATGGGTCCCGGTCCGGCCGGTCAATTAGTCGGCCATGCCTTTTCACCTGCCGGTGGTGCGCCGGGGAGCTGGATTAATTTAGGTCCGATTGCTCCGACTATGCCGTTTGTCTCCGAGTGGAATCCAACCATTTCGGCCTCACCTTTGGGAATGAGTTATTATACCTCGGTGGGTCATACAAGCGGGTTCTGGCCGCCTTATGGAGGAGTAAGCGGCATTTTATTAAATGCCACTCCCGGCGGTGGTGCGCCATTTATGGGTCCTGCCCCAACCGGGATTATTATGGGGGGAGTTCCAGGAGCTACCTGGCTTGATTTTCCGTTTATAGATGTTGATGCCAATCCCGGCTTACCTTTGCCACAGGTTGGCACCTCGCATATTGCCTGGGTTGAATATTTGGAGGGTGGTGACGGCGATCCGAATGGCGACGGCAATATGTTTAATGATCCGGCAGATATGTTTAATATCTGGTACACCTATTCTCATGATCCGGGAGCCGGGACACCTTTTAGTTTCCCTGGATTCTTACCTCCGATCCCCCTTACTCCATTTCCAATGAAAGCTTTTTCACCGACTCATCAGATGGCTCGCCCGGCAGTAGAAGTCTGCGGTCCAACTGGAACTGCCGGTCCTATTCTGCC
>JBDRQG010000359.1:0-3059 GCA_043826475.1 bacterium | reverse complement strand
GATGCCCCCAGGGCGATTTTAGGAGTCCCGTCGAGATTCCCGATAACTACCTTCGTGGCTGCATTGGCAATGGCGGCGTTCCCTCCCCACATATCATATTGCCCCAGATACCAACTTGCCAACCGAATGGCTCCGCCTATGGTTGCGATAGCATCGTAAACCGATGGAATGATTTCCTTCACCCCATTGGCATTCACGTTTTGAAGCTTGATATAAACCGTGTTTCCAACTTGATACAAAATGCCCATACCATTGATGTAGGCATCATGACCACCGTCGGTATCCCCAGCATAGTAATAAGTAATATCGTCAGTTGAGATAAACATACTAGAATACGAATAATATGGATCGTTAGGGGGGGTAAAAGCTATAGTCAATGAACCCGTGCTATAGGCCCCGGCCCCGACGGCATTGAATGTCACTGTAACATCTTCAGGATGATCGGAAGGCAGATTGGGATTTGGCAACAAGGATTGGTAGGTTGGTTGCTCCTCAAACCCCCGGTCATCATAAACCCCGGACAAATATGCTTCCAAAAGAAAAACGCTTCTCCCATATTGATCCTCATCTTTATTCGTAACGATAAAATCCTTCAGGGTCCATCCGGGGGAAGAGTGAGTGACTTGCACCCTGTCAAATACCTCGACATCCTGACTGTCCGGAAATCCCGTCAGAGTGCAAACATAATCAGGATATCGGCCCTTATTATATTTGAGCGTGGCCCTTCTCTTGGCGGTGGATCTTTCGGTCACATACCAACATGTCTCATCATATACTATCTCCCCCCGCTGGGCAATGTCCCTGGCGTCTTTGCGGACTACCATGTCCTTCTGAAAACTATTGTGGGCATTGACGAAATTGACCATGAAAGTGTTCGGATGATCCAGCCTATGAAATTCAAAAGACCCTTTCACGATATTGTCCATCGTGAAAGTATGCCTGACGGCCTTTGCTTGGAGACCTCCGGCCCCATTATGCTCTTCCGCCGCATCCCAAACAGGCTTAAATTTTCCCTGGGATCTGATAACTTTCCCATTGAAACTCTTCCAGATGAGTTTTTCAGCATCGTTTATGGATATCTTGGTATCGAAATTGAAATCGAAAGTATATCGGGGAGTCCTGCCCAGGAATTGAAGATCGCGAATCCCCATCCCTCCCGTAGATCCATAATTGGTTGATATCTTGATGGCTATATATCTGTATTCTGTCGTGTTAACCCAGGAGAATGTTTCAGGGTCGGCGACGTCGCTCGCGGTATGCTCCAAGGCAGTTAATCCAATTTTAATGTCCGTCCAACCAAAACTGGCATAAGAGGTATCGGCAAATGATGCAGCAGAGTTGGAGCCCTGAATAATAAAATTCTTTATACCTCTGTTAGTTAAAATACCGCTATTATGATAATTTTCAATGATCAATCCATCGATAACAAACCCCACCCCGAAATCTATGTTTATCCTCTGGTTAGTGGTCTGGCCAGTAGCCGATAACCAAGCTCTCGCTTTATGATTCCCTGTAAGTGGAGCTGTTTTGTCCAGGGCAAATTTCGATTTCAGATTAATATCATAATAACTTGTCGCCGCAACCAAATCATCGCTGGCAATAGGTGGCCTGAGTTCCGTGCTCTCCCCTTCCGTGGGATAGGCTGCGCAATAAGTCTTAAGGGCTGTAAAGGCATTCGTGTCGAGATCGCTTGTGGAGTTGCCTTTCTTCTTCACCCTGAAATCCCACAGGATTTGTGCCGGATTCCGGGTAAATGATTCTGTCCCACCGGAATTTTGGCCAATCTCAAGACATTTTTTCAGACGTCCAATAACACTAATATTTTGAACTAACTGAACTTCGTCTGATTTTTTGATTTTATATTCTGTGAGCGCGACGCCCCTGTAATTGCACGTTTCAGCATCACTGAACAGATTGGTTACGGCAGTCTGATTCGCGGCGCCATTATGCTGCCAATATTGATGAAGCGGATTCCGAAATCTGGTAAATTCCGAATTATTGACAAAATGGCCCAGCATCCCATCAATTTCACCTTTACAGTGGGCAACGATTAATTTTATATATTCAGGATCTTTTTGATCATTTTGTCTAATTACATTGCCGGCGACAAGACAACGGCCATAACCTTCGGCAATCGGAATTCCACTGGCTACGGATAACATTGGCTGGGGGGAATCATATGTTTTCGATCTGGTTCCTATTTCAGGTAAGTCGGGAGTTAATGCACCTGAGATAAATTTGAAAGCCGTTCCAAGAGCCCCATATACAGCCGCTCCCCATACCATCGCACCTCCCAACATGGCTATAGTTGAAGTCCCGAATATGGCTGTCCCTGCTGCAGCAGCCCCCGCCGCTGCAAAAGATGCAGCCGCTATTATAGCCCCAGAAATTGCCGTTACAAGGGCATGAGCATCAGCCGGAAATCCCAAAAGAGCGATTATTAGAAAATGTAATATGAGTAATAACTTCTTCATAATTTCAGAACCATCATAACCCCATCTTCTTTTTCAAAACCAAATTGACTATTAATCCTGGGCTTGTCGGTGCATATCGTCAGGCTGATCGCCCCTTTTTCTTTCGCCCATTCCTTGATGGCATTCAACGCCTGTAATCCGATCAATTCTCCATCCTCATCTTTCATGCCGAAAAATGATTGATAAAGAATCAATATGCTTCGTGATATAGGCGGCGCAATAGCATTCACGGCGATCATATAAGCTTTTATATTTTCGTTCTCTTTCACAGCCCAAAGTCCAAGAAAATCAATTTTTGATATATAAGAAACGATAAATTGAACCCACTCTGCTTTTGAGCAGTTCAGTTTTTGAAGAACTTGTTTTTCAAGTCTGGGATCTTCTAACTGCAAAATACTTGTTGCTTCCTTTGGTTCAACGATTCTTTCAACTATCATAATTGATCTCCAATATGAATGAATCCCAAAAAGTTTGCCTTATTATCGCTGCTTGGCCCATATACTTCATTGCTCTGACAGGCATTCCATGTATTTGAGCATCCTTTGTAGACAGTATAGGTATCCCCGTTAGCCACCGAAACAGGCA
>JBDRQG010000358.1:0-2239 GCA_043826475.1 bacterium | reverse complement strand
TTTATGTATACTAACGGTGCTCCCAAGGGTGTCGTTAAAGATTTTATTGATTTTGTCTTAAGTGAAGAGGGTAAAAAATTAATTGAAGAGGCAGGATTTATTGGTGTCACATAACAAGTTTTGCCTGGAAGCAAAATATTTGACTATGAGGAGGGAAAATAAATGGCAACGTTACGAAAAGAAAGAGATGCCTATAAAGAACTTTTCGAAAATGAAAAATGTATCAACGAAAAGCTTAAAAGACAAGTCAGGGCTTACAAGGGCATAATTAAGAAGATGAAGGAGAAAAAATGACCATTAAAGAAGTATATGACCGCCTTAAACCTATTGACAAAACCCTTACGCAACGGGAAGTGATGAGCGATGGTGATAGTTTGATGATCTCGGTAATGTGGCAAGCCATCAAAGACCATGTTGAGAAGGAGGTACAAAATGATTTATACCAACAAACTTAACCTTCCAGAAGTATTTTTAAATGTCTTATTGAATGACGAATATGACCGTGGAGATGCCGACATTTCGGTCTCATCTTTATTGCTCCCTCCTCGTATTTTCCAATTAAGAGAACGGCACAAGGACGAAATCACGGTTGATGTCATAGATGAAATATGGAAAATCATGGGTAAGTCTATTCACAATCTCTTAGAGGCCAATGCTCCCCAAAATTCATTAGTAGAAGAACGGTTATTTATAAATATTGGGCCTTGGAAAGTATCGGGAAAGTTTGATATTTACGATGGTGGAATTGACGACTACAAATTTACTTCAGGATGGGCAATAGTATTCGGAAGCAGGATTGAAGAATGGAAAAAACAATTAAATTTTTACCGAGTAATGGCAGTTCACTATAACTTAGAAGTAAATAGGCTGAGAAATATTCTAATTATTCGGGATTGGTCAGAGTATCAAGCCAAACAAAAACCCGCTTTCCCTCAACGTCAAGTTCATATTATTAATCAACCAATAGAAAATTATGATACCACATTAGAAAGAATGTATGACCTCGTTAAAATTCATAGAGATACTTGTCTCTTATCTGACAACGATTTACCTATCTGTACCCCAGAAGAACGCTGGCAGACAAAGGATGTATGGGCTGTTATGAAAGAAGGTAGGAAGAGTGCCGTTAAACTATTCAACGACAAAGACGAAGCACTTGCTTATACACTTGGGAACAGAAATCTTCACGTTGAAGATAGACCTGGAGAATCCAAGCGTTGCGAATCATATTGCGAAGTTAATCAATTTTGTAATTATTATAAATCATTAAAGAAAGGAAATAAGTCATGAACGAACAAGCGTTAGTTCCTTATAAGGCCGAACAAATTGACCTTATCAAACAAACCGTAGCCAAGGGGGTTACAGACCTTGAACTTAAACTGTTTCTTTATCAGGCTCAACGAACAGGACTTGACCCACTATCGAAACAAATTCATGCCATCAAGAGGTGGAGTTACAAGTCAAACAAGGAGGAAATGGCTATTCAGACAGGTATTGACGGTTATAGACTTATTGCCGACAGAACGGGGCAATACGCAGGAAGTGATGATCCACTCTTTGACGATGAGACTGCTCCTAAAAAAGCAACAGTAACGGTTTGGAAATTGGTCAAAGACATTAAATGTTCTTTTTCTGCTTCCGCAAGGTGGAGTGAATATTATCCTGGGGAAAAACAGGGGTTTATGTGGAAAACAAAGCCATGTATCATGTTAGGTAAATGTGCCGAGGCCCTGGCATTAAGAAAAGCATTTCCCCAAGAACTATCTGGTGTCTATACCCACGAGGAAATGGCACAGGCAGGTGAATCTATTGATATTAAAGAAGAACCAAAAGAAAAAGAAAATGTTCAAGAAGAAATTGGATACATACAATCAGAGTCAGAGGATAAGTCGGCACAACCAGAAAAATACGAAAGCCATAAACCCGTTTACCCAGCAACCGACAAACAAAAGAAAATGATTTTTGCTCGATTAAAAGGAATTGGGGTGATTTCCACTGAAGATATGCAGAACTTTGCTTTAGAAAAATGTGGTAAAACTCATAGCAAGGATTGGACAGGTGAGGATATACAAACATTGGTAGATGCCATTGGAAGACAAGCTCCTGACCGTCAAACAGGAGAAGGAGATTCTTAAGGCAGTCGCATTTTAAGGGAGAAAAAGAAAAAATGAAGACAAGAGATAAGACAAAAAAACTAACTGAATATAAGGGACGCTGGACTGATACCGCTCATGAAACC
>JBDRQG010000357.1:0-2830 GCA_043826475.1 bacterium | reverse complement strand
AAGAGTCGCCTCAACCATTCTAGCCCCGACTTCCGTGCCTGCGTCGGAGGCATAGAACGTTTGTTTATTCACCATGTCGTTTCCTGCAATTTGCAGTTCGACATTGGTCGTAGTGGTCGAACTTATTCCCAGGATTACGAGAATCAGCAACGTCATAATAGCAGCAATTAGAACGAATCCATCTTCATTTTGGATGGGACGGAGGAGCGCTATGTATTGTGTCTTATGGTTTATTTCTAGCACATCATTGACCTCAAAAAGAACTCAAGATTTTTGGTAGGCAAGGGAGTATTGGCGCGACTATTTTTTATTAGAAGGCATTATTTTTAATAAAATCCATGGTCACTGGTGGTGTGTTTGCTGAGTTGTGTTTAACAATAACTCGAATAGTTTTTAAATTGGCTGCTGGTTGGTCCACTGCCACATTCCAATAAGTGCTGAATGATCCATCCGATGAAATGATGGCAGTTCCGCTATCAGCGGTGGTGGCGACCGTTATGCCGCCATCATTGAGACCTGTTGTGCCATTACTAGTGCCGCCACCATCGACAAAAAGGGCATAGTCTCGTTCCAGTAATTGCTCCATCTGGTCAGTGGCCCATGAGGTGCCTTCCGAAATTTGACGAGCCTTGGCATTGCCATTAACACTGGTTGTTTGCATGGTGACTACAGCCAAGATGCCAATGGAGAATATAGTAATAGCGATTAAGACTTCGATCAGGGTGAAGCCAGACATTTGTGCGCTAGATGATGAAATCGCTGAGTGTTTGCTTTGATTTTTCATGGTAAACGGCATCATAACCCCATGTTTCGGCATTGGACGGACATGGTTTTCATTCTTCCCTTATATCCTGCGGGCAGAGTCCAGGTCGCGCCTGAGGGAGTTGTGTATGAGCTGGTGGTCGTAATTTTTGGGTCGGTGCTTATTGAGTGGGCGAGGACAGTTACCTGTACTGCTCGTATGTCCTTTGGATTTGCTGGCGTTAAGGTCTTCGTGTTATCGGCCATGGTGTAATAGAATTCAATATTATTGATATATTCAGCCACCGGCATATTTAGAGTTGGTTGTTTTCTACCCAATTTCTGGATACCATCAGCTGTGTACAGAGAATAGGTAACATCTTCATTGGTGCCACTGGTGTCTCCGTTACCGTCCAAATCCAAGGTGAAATGCAAGGTGTCGCCAGTAGCGTTGATGATAGTTGCGTTGGCGGAGCCGGAGGGATCATAACCTGCCATTCGTATTTCCTTGATGGGTAACAGCATAGCTGCACGCAGGTTTTGTTGCATGGCCACCACTTGATCCTGAGCCACATAGGTGTCCTGATGGACTTTTGAAATATTATATAAGGAAATCACGACAACGCTTGACATAACAAGGCTGATAAGAACCTCTATAAGCGTGAAGCCATTTTGATGTTTGAAGTTCATAGTAAATCTACCACGCGGAAAGACTGCTTAGAGTGACTTGGCTCATACTCATCGAAACATGACCGGCAGCGGAAAGGGAAAGTCTGTAACTCGTCGCCTTACTATTAACTAAATATACACTGCCATTATCTACTGGTAGTCCTTGTGGCTTGTAACCTGCCTTGTAATAATCGAGAGCAGGGGCCGTTTGAGGCACCAGGGTAAAACTGGGTAGGTAAAGGGTGACATATTTGGGCATATTTCTGGAGAGCAGTACTGAGTTGTCATCCATTGCCACCAATTGGTAACTTCCATTCCCACCGGCGGTAAATTTTTCAGCGGCAACGGGTACTGGCTCGGGATAAAATCGAATTTCGACATTACAATTGCGTTTTACTGCTTCGATTTTAGCTTTTTGGAAGTCTGCAATTAGGGTGCGAATAGCTCCTTTTAACTCGAAACGTGGGATGTTAGCAGTCATGAGCGGTATGGCGACAGCAGTTAAGATAGAGATCATCCCTACTACTATCAGTAATTCTGGCAGGGTAAATCCTAATTGGTTTTTTTTGAGAGGAAGCATTATTACATTCCGGTTTAGTGAAGGAATCTAGCAATCAAAAGAAAATTTCGATTGTACTCATGTTTACCCTTGTCTAGTTCCAATCTATCGTGCTTGGTCTTGTCCTTTGTCGTTAAACGATAGAAGCTTGTCTCAAGAATTGTAAGCATAGGTTAAGCCACTCGGTACCACTTACTTATCAAATTATTGACTGCTGGCACTGTTAGGCTTAAGACGGGTTGCGAGCAAGGAGGATTATGATTCGTAAGCAGTGTGCAATAAGGAATTTTTTAATTCTATATAATTTTATGATATTTTGTCAGCTATAATTAATGGAGGTCAATATAAAATTTATTTAACCATACAAAAAATATTATAGTGACAAATATCGGTACCAGGATGACTCAAATTTGTCAGTTTTTGTTTCATTGATCAAAATTGCGTCTTTCTGTTTTTGAGTCATTTTCTGCTCAACTATCTGATAATACAATAAATAAAAATTATATTTTTTGCTTGTCACTGTTGGCATCGAATGTGATATACTTGAAAACAACACGGGGGAAATCGCCCATGATTTTTCCAAACCTTAACACTTTGTTATTGAATAAGGAGGTCAGCTATGTTGGATTTTTTCAGAAAGACAAAGAACCAAAAGGGTTTTACTTTGGTTGAGTTGATGATCGTGGTCGCCATCATTGGTATCTTGGCAGCTATCGCAATTCCGCAATTTGCCAAGTACCGGGCACGTGCCCAGAATTCAGCTGCCTTGAGTGATGTGAGAAATTTACGCACAGATTTAGAAGGGTATTATGCAGAACATCAGGTATATCCTCAATAATTTCCTAGTTGATTGTATGTTTT
>JBDRQG010000356.1:0-2050 GCA_043826475.1 bacterium | reverse complement strand
CAGTTCCCATGGAAGAGCAGACAATACCCTCACTTAATAATGATCAGTTACGCGAGTTGGCTCGTTATGCGGCAATTTTGGAAAATCATTATGAACTTCCCCAGGATATCGAATTTGTCGTAGACAAAAAAGGAAAGATATATCTCCTGCAAACCAGAACTCTCCGTATTTTCAAATCAACTGTTGCAAAAAAGGAAATTGATACAAGCAATTTCGATAAATTATCCAGCGGTGGGGTTACAATAAGCCCCGGTGCAGGTTCCGGTAATATTTTTCATGCCTCCTCTTTGGATGATCTTTCGAACATGCCCGATAGGGCTGTATTGGTTACGCCAAATTCTTTTCCCGGTATTGTAACCGTAATGAAGAGAGTCAATGCCATAGTAACCGGTATCGGGGGAATGGCCAATCACATGGCCACAATTGCCCGCGAATTCCGCGTGCCTACTTTGGGAAATGTTGAGAATATAAAACTATTTAAAAATAATGATGAAGTGACTGTTGATGCCACCAATTGTGTCGTTTACCGTGGCATAAAGCATAATCTTATTGAAGCCAGAAAAGGGGAAGTCGATCTTTTTAGTGATCTGGCTATTTTTGAAATGCTCAAACAGATATTGAAGTCGATTTCGCCATTAAACTTGCTTCATCCTCAATCAAAAACATTTACACCGGAGAATTGTCGGACAATACATGATATTTGCCGTTACATCCATCAGAAGGTGATTGAGGAGATGTTTGACAAGGCGATCAGGTTCGGAGGGAAAAAACAACATGGCTTCAGGCTGAAAACTGAACTGCCGACCGATGTCCGTTTGATTTATCTCGATAAGGATCCCTCTCCTCGCAGCAAGGAGGGATACATTGATGCAAAAGATTTATATTCAGTGCCAATGATCCATTTTTGGGGAGGAATCGCCAAAGAAGGATGGCCTTCGGTAAAGCTTCCTCCTGATTTTAAAAGGGTCGAAGGTCCTTTTATAGCCGATGGTAATCTTGATGATATGCCCGAATTCAGAGAAACTAGTTTTGCTATCTTGAGTCATGATTATATGATTTGTAATTTGCATATGGGCTATCATTTTACTACCGTGGAAGCTATGTGTACCAGTGAACCGGACAGCAATTATATCCGGATGCAGTGGGGTGAAGGGGGGGCGATGCTGGAAAAAAGAGTTAGACGCATTAATCTGATTGCCGATATTACCAGGTATTTGGGGTTTGAAAATTACAGCAAAGCGGATTATATGGATGTTGTCCTGGCATATATTTCCGAAGATGAAATAAAGGAAAAACTCTTTCTGTTGGGGCGTTTGACGATGATGTCAAAGCAGCTTGATATGGCACTTTCCAACGATGAAGTGGCGGCCTGGTACAAAAAAGATATGATGCAGCGATTGGGAATTTTAAATAAAGCGGATAATAGCAGTGGAAATTCTTAAAATTTTTCAATTTGAGCAGGGTCATACCCAGTTAAAATTCCGCTATCTGGTTTTTATCAGTTTGGTGATAATCCTGATATTGTTAGGTATAGGGTTGTATATCGTTTATCAGGACGCCGATATGATTGAACAGCATATCAAAAGTGAATTCAACGAACAGCAACTCATGCTCGCCAAACAGGCGGCGCTGCAGATAGAGATGGAAATTAAAGATATTGAATCCGAATTGGATTTTCTAATAGGCAACTATCAACCGGGGCAGAAGAATGATATAGAAAATATCCTGAAATATGCAGTTGAAAATAATAGTGAGATCGGAGTTGTAGAAGCGGGGATTAAATTCAAAGAGGGATTGGTTAAATGTATTTATAATGATTCCAATCCCGAATTTGTATATGAAAATATTAAATTCCAGCTTGAGAATAAAATTCTTAATCAAAAATATTTGACCTATTATGGAAACAGCGGTTTAGCAAGTTTTTCAAAATATTCCACAGCTTCTGTTTCTTCTCATAATAATAATGTTGATACTATCAATGTATATCTCAATTGCGATGCCAGCAGGTTGGTCAGTAATGTCGTAGGGGAGATTCGTTCCGGTAAATCAG